>NZ_JAJEPW010000018.1:0-54640 GCF_020687045.1 Brotocaccenecus cirricatena | reverse complement strand
GTGGCCGTTAAAAGACGGCCACGTCCGGACAGCAAGCAGAACCTATACCTACGGCGACGCCAATTGGCCGGACCTGCTGACGGCGTTCAATGGGAAGTCCATTACCTACGACGCCATAGGCAATCCCCTGTCCGACGGCACGTGGACCTACGCCTGGCAGCATGGCCGTCAGCGGTTCCATGTCTGCCACCCTCGGCGCCGCGAATCCCCTGCGCTATCGTGGGTATGTCTACGACAGCGAGACGAGCCTGTACTACCTCAGCAGCCGGTATTATAACCCGGTCTGGGGAAGGTTTATCAACGCGGATACCGCCGCCGTGGTAGCTGCGTCCCCCGACAAAGCCAACTGGGATAAGAATCTCTTTGCCTACTGCGACAATGACCCGGTCAGCAGAAAAGATGATGGCGGGGACTTGTGGGAAGAAATCACCACTTTGGGAGATTCTATTTTTCGTAGCGCACTCATTTTTGGCGGTCTTGCAATCGGTGCTGCAGTGTTATCAGCTTTTGTAGTTGGGACCGGTGGTGCTGGTGCGATTGCTATTCCTATGCTGATATGAAGTACATCGGTATAGACTACAGCCTCATAGAGGGCCGTCCGGAGTTTTGGATTTATTTCAGTACAAACCCGGTTCCAGTGGAGTATACCCATAAAATAGCGGCATATCGTATCAACAAAGGATTCTTGTGTATCCTGTATACCCCCAAAAACTATGAGTTGCTGATTCGAAACACGCCGCCAGAAATCAGCCGGCAGCTCAGAAAATGCTACTCCACCGTGCTGGCCTATAAAGCGGACCGGTAGTGGCAAGCAGGGCGAGTGTTTATACAAACTCTTGCAAAAGCGGAAATCCGGCAAACGCCGGGTTCCCGATTCGCTTGGTTCACAAAGTCAACCCCCGGCTCTGCCGGGGGCAAAAGAAATCCTATGGAGAGGGGAAGAGTAGACAAGAAAAAGTCTCCGAGTTAGAGAAAGGAAGAGGTTTGCCGACCAAAACTTACAAAAACAAGGAGACTAATTCATGAAAGAAGTAGATGTAAGTAGTTTAGAACATAACAGTTGGCGATGTCAATACCATGTGGTGTTTGCGCCGAAATGCGGAAGTTGTGCCAGCAAAAGAGCATGGAAATCATAGAAGCACAAGCATGCCCAGACCACATCCACATGTTGATAAGCAACCCGCCGAAGTACAGCGTATCCCAGATTATGGGCTACCTGAAAGGAAAGAGCAGCCTGATGATATTTGACCGGCATGCCAACCTGAAATACAAATATGGGAATCGGCATTTTGGGGCAAGAGGATATTTTGTGGATACGGTAGGGAGAAATAAGAAAGCAATAAAGGCGTATATACAAAACCAGCTTGAGGAGGACAAAATGAGTGACCAAATCAGCATTAAGGAGTATATAGACCCGTTTACGGGTACCAAGAATCCCAAGGCATAAGTAAAACCCCTTAAGGGGTAGCCCGAGAAAGGAATGCGATCGGCAGACCTTTCGGGCCCCTTAAGGGGCTTCGTCCGTAATAGGCCCTTATAGGGCCAGATCAAACCTCCGGCTTAGCCGGAGGTTTTGATTTTTGGGATAGTCCCAAGCCCTTGTTGTTCATGTTATTCTTTGTTAATCTTCTTTGGACAAAATATGCTTAATCTGTTCAAGGCTCTCCGCAAAATAGATTCCTTCCTGCCGTTCCTTTGAAGACAAGCCCATTTCTATCATGTGATTTAAGAGTGCTTTCAGATCCTTGTAGAAGCCGTTCAAATTGTAAAGAATACAGGGAGCATCCAATTGCTTCAGTGATACCTTGGACATGATTTCCGCAATCTCCTCCAATGTGCCAGTGCCACCGGGGAAGGCGATAAAGGCATCGCCCAGCTCGATCATTTTATTCTTGCGCTCCGACATATCCTTTGTGACGATCAGCTCTGTCAGCCCGTCATACTGGAAACCTTCGTCCATAAAGAACTGCGGTTCTACACCGGTCACATTCCCACCGGCGTCCAGAACGCTTTTGGCGATCTCGCCCATTAAGCCAGTCTTCGATCCGCCATAGACCAGCGCATTTCCGCTTGCACCAATCCATGTACCAAGTTCCTGAACCGCTTTGCGCAAAGATGGGTCATTGCCTTCGTTTGCACCGAGATAAACTGTAATATTCATATCAGAATGCTCCTTTCATTTATTGCTCTACTTGCTTTTCTTTATTTATCACAGTCAGAAATACAATGATGATCTCTGTCAGCACAGCCATAGATATTCCCATAAAGGTTGACAGCCCACTCAACGCAATATGGTCAATGCCGCCGATAAATACAGTCGTGATTCCTGCAAACACCATAGGTATTTTATTCAGCCAGGTGTTGCGGAGAAATTTGAGATGCACAAACAGCAGCAGGAAAGTTAGGATCAGTTCACTGACGGTCATTGCGGCGAAGGAAGGAATATGAAATGTCTTTTCCATAAAAGAGGGAAAGAATACATAGGCGAGCGACCACACATATCCTGCCAAAAGGCTGCAAACGTAATTTCTATATTCGCATTTCTTTGCGCCAAGAGCCATTGTTAATGAGAAGCCGATGTAAATGCACCATAGGAAACCCTTGAAGAAAGCGACCGTTGTAAACAAAAGCGTAATCAGGGCAAAAGCAATTCCACGCACCAAAGAGGCAACAAGAGCCCTATCCTTAAACCTGTGTGCAACTGATATTCTTTTCATTTTCGCACCTCCGTAAAAGCAAAAACGGCACGTAGACTTTTCAGCCTAAGTGCCGGTAGGTACCCACCCATACACACTATACAGAAAAGAGTCGGAAATGTCAACCTATAAACGGCGGAAGAGGGATATATTTTGCCACGTGGATAGTTGCAGTAACAACATATAAACCCATCCGCCTCCTAAGTTTACGCTTCTTATAAGACACAAAATCCTCGTTTTTCCACCCTAAATTACACACAATTTTGGGCTTTGATTGTAGATTTCTGATTGTATCCGCACCGCTGTTTTTCTTGTCATGCTTTATGCAAGATTGTCGTTGAATACGTTGCGGATGGCGGTAAACTCGCTGTCCCCGCGCACACTGTCCACACCGTCATTGACGGCAATAAAGTGGACGCCGTACTCTGGAAACAGCATTTCCGTATACATTCCGACTTGCAAATAGTTACGCCCGAACCGGCTCATATCCTTAACGACAACGCGCTTGATCTTGCCCGCCTTGATGTCGGCAAGCATCCGCTGGAATCCGGGCCGGTTGAAGTTGGTTCCCGAATATCCGTCGTCCTCGTCGTAGTGGCGGATGGCTGTATAGCCGTGATCCCGGCAATACTTTTCTAAAATCCGCTTCTGGTATTTGGTAGTACTCAAATATTGATTCTGTACCAAATCGAATAATGGAGTGCAGGCTTCCTTTAATGGGCAATTCTTCTACCGGAGGCTTTGGTGTTCGAAATTCTCTGCCCATGCGTTTGGCGTAATCGGCATCAACACCTGAACCCCAATAAATCGCTTCATATGCATTTTGCGCAAACATTTTATTGAGTTCGTTTACTTGATTTTTGGATTTAATTGTAATATTGAAACCATCCTCACTTTTCTCATCGTACACTTCTGGATCGCAAAGGCAAAAACACACAGTTGGACTTAGAGGAAGAAAAATGATAATACCTCCAGTACCTAAACCATAGTTAATTCTATAATTCCTACGCGCATAGAGAAGGTTATACAACGTGACCGGATTATCAGAAATAATAAAGCCACGACCGGATTCGTTTATGATTGTCAATGGCTTTAGATCGACCAAAATATCAAAACATTCGTTCGCTACAGCGATGGAGATTTTATTGGGAGTATCGTAGTCAGCAAAGAATTCTTCGCGACTAACTGCAAGCTTTCCTCTGGATGCTTCTGTTTCATCGAGCATCATTCTAAGATTATCAAGTAATGAACGATAAGCGTCTGCTATTTTTAGCTGTTCTTACTAATGAAATCTGTACAAAGTGAAGGAGGAGCAGGTAGTATTCCAATGGTTCTGTACACTCTGTGTCGTCCTCAACCAATAGATATCTCACCACCTGAGACCATTTTCCTTCACATTTGGACAGCCACTCTTCTATAACGCCATCTCTTCCATACATATAGTCCCGATAGGCTACTTGTTTAATTGACGCATGCTCGACTACCCTGAAACCGGATTTTCTGAGCATACCAAGGCTTTTTTTATTTTTGGAGAAGTTCTTTAAATAGAATCTTGGAACATAGTGTTGATCTTTTTTGTTCTGCATAAGATCACTCTTTTCTGTAAAGAGAAGTAGCCGCATGGGAATACTCTCACACGGCTACCTTGGTAGCACAAAGGCCTACCGTTGATTAATTATAGTACATAGCGGAACAAATTACAAGAAAACATCGAATTATCACATTTTTTGCCATAGCGACACTCCTCAAATTCTGCGCCGCAATAGACAATGAATAAGAAAAACCCTCTGAAATCAACCGATTTCAGAGGGTTTTGGTCCGAGTGGGGCGACTCGAACGCCCGGTCTCTTGATCCCAAACCTATGTCTGAACTTTCAGCGAGGGGTCTTGCGCCCTCTTTGGCACTTTCCGGCACTCCTGCGGTCCCCCTTTGGAACTCTATTGGCCTGTTTATTTCAGACACCGCTTTCGTCTTTTGGGATTTGTGTGGGATGAAATTCTGTATATTAAAAGTGCTTCCGACCGGGATTGTCCCCGGCAGCGGGTGCTTTTTACCGCAGCGAGCAGCTCAGAAATTGCGCCGCATAAACAAAGAAAAAAGCGCGATGACAAAAAGACAGCAGGCTGACTTGGATGATAGCCAGCCTGCTGAGCGAAGATGGTTATTCGATGTTTTGCCTTTCGGCAGCAATACGTGTTCTTTTGCCTGAGAATGCAATGCCGATTTTTATAAATGACGTAACATTCATTGCCTGCAGATCAACGCTGTACGCACGGTCGTTGATCTGTTGCAAGGCAACATTGGCAAGGTCTTCAAGCTGTGTTTCAGAGCGGTCTTTCCCCGCCTTTAATTCAATCAGAATACCAGGAAGCCGCTTATTCAAAGGAAGCATCTGAATATCAAATCGTCCATCACCAGCTTCGCGATTGGAGGTAATGCGATAGCTGTTGTCCATCACAGCGCACATACCCAATATCAGACCATGGTAAAATGTTTCGTCGGCAGCATCGTGGAAACTAATTGTTTGGAGCAGGAACTTTTCCAAGGCTTTTTGCAGTGATTCGATATCTGCCTTGTAGATAGCTTCCTGAATAGCAATAGCAACGGAACGAGGAATAATATTCTCAAGCTGAGAGAGGATCTCCTTGCTGTAGACGAAAGAAATCTCTTTGTTGGGCAGAGCCACTTCGCACATATAATCCTCGCCGTAAGACTGGTCGCAGCTCACAGCCTTCAAATAACCTGCCACAAGCAGGAAGCTGTAAACAGAGGACGGATCATTCTGGATCTGCGGATAAATGACGCCAGTGTCGATGTGCGTAACGAAGGATTCGCCCTTCATCAACAGCTCCAGACGCTCCATAATATCCGGCGTTGCAGAAGCCAGCACCTCACGGATGATGTCATTGCTTCCGGTGGACTGCCAGAATGCTTTGGGACGGCAGTTATTGTTGAAGTATCCAATGACAGACCAGGGATTAAAAATCTCGGTATTGCCGAAAAGGTAACCATCATACCACTCGCAAAGCTCCTGATATTTATCAGAAGCATGATAGTAGTCCGCCATCTCATGTACTTCACTTGAAGTGAAGCCGAAATATTCACTGTAGCGCTCGTCTAAAATCGAGTTGATCTTCAGGTTGTTCAGGCCGCTGAAGATACTTTCCTTGGCAACACGAAGGATGCCGGTCAGGAAACCATAGCTCAGATGCGGATTGTCCTTCAGACCACCGGAGAACAGGTTTCGCATGAACCCGATGATCGTGTCGTAGAAGCCGCTCATATGGCCCTGCTGAATGGGAGTATCATATTCGTCAATGATGACGATAGGTGCGACATTGTGGTGCTTATGGAGGAGCAGCGTCAGTGTCCGCAGGGACATTTGATATTCCACTTCGTCAGCGGCTTCTGTTGCAAGAAGGGAATATTCCTCTTTTTCGTAATCACTAAGTGCGGAGCTGGATGCCAACTCGTCGTGGCGGCGGAATTCCTGCGCGATCAGCTTTTGGAGCGTCTGATAGGTTTCTTCCCAAGAGGTGTATTTAACATCCTTGAAGGACAGGAAGATCACAGGGTACTTTCTATGGTGGGCAAGATAGGATTCTCCGCAGGACCAGATTTTCTTATCTCTGAAGTAAACGGAAGTGTCCTCGGTCGTCTTTTCGAAGAAGGTGCGGAGCATATCCATGTTCAACGTTTTGCCAAAGCGTCTGGGGCGGGTAAATAGGGATACTTTGGGGCGCTCGTCCAGAAACTCTTTGATCATTAAAGTCTTGTCTACATAGTAGTAGTTTTTGCAGGCGTCCCGGTAATCAGATACGCCAATGGGCAACGGCTTGCGTGCAGATGATGCAACGGGCTCCACCACACTCCGATGACCACGCTTATCCATCGGCTTTTGAGCGCTGTCCGGGATAAACCACTGCCTGCCCTCCTTATACGCGCCGGAAATACGTCCGGCTTTGCAAAGCGCATTGACCCGCCGTTCGGTGATCCCCCAAGCGGCAGCCGCTTCTTTGATCGTCATATTGGAACACCTCCAGTACAGTTTCTAAGAATATTATAACCGTTTCTCCGAATAAAATCAACTATATTATTCCGAATAATACCGGCGTTATTCGGAACAGTTATTTTCCCGAAGATATGCCGTTCTTTTCAGTAGCTATTTCCTGCTTTCTGTGATATTGTTCGTTTGCCAAAAGGAGGCGACGATATGCAGAAAGAAAATACCCTGACAGTCGGGCAGTGGTGCGGCCAGTGGTTCATCGCCAACCGCCCCAAGTGGAACGGCAACACCGAGGGCGGGTACCGCAATCTGATTTACGGCCACATCCTACCCAACATCGGAAATGTAGCACTCTCCGACCTGACAGAGCAGACGGTCACGGGTTTCTACGATGTCCTGCAGAGCCGGGGACTCAGTGCCAGAAGTGTGTGGTGCGTCCACCTGCTCCTGCGCCGGTGCATGGATCAAGCGGCACAGGAACAGCTCATTCCATACAACCCGGTGCGGCTCTGCCCAGAACCGCAGGCGGAGGAATACAAGTCCGCCCCTTTGCGTCAGGGGCAGCTCCAGCGTTACCTGAACGCAGCGGAGCAGCTCGGCGTACTTCCCATCATCTATACAGGACTATCAAGCGGCCTGCGGCAATGTGAACTGATCACCTTGTCGTGGGCCGATTTTTATGTCCGCTACAGGTACATCCTTAAAGGCCAGCGGTTGCTGACGCTTAACGCCAAAGCGGCGCATCTGCTGAAGCAGATACCGGAAACGGCCTCGTCCTATGTGTTTCTCAATCCAAAAACCGAAGCGCCGTACAAGCTCCACGAGTTCTACTATCTGCACAAGAAAATACTCAAACAGGCCAGACTCCCACGGGTGGTCTTTCGTGATCTGCAGCGCCAGTGTATGGAGGTGGGAATATGACGCTTCGGGAATACATCCTCTTCTGGCAGGAAACCTACGACAGGCACCAAAGCAGGCCGACCACCTATGCGGCACACAACTATGTGTTCAAAAACCACATTCTCCCCGGTTTAGGAGATGTGCTCCTCTCTGAATTGACATCGGAGAGGGTTGGAGAATTTCTGGAGGAACGGAAGCACTTCGGCAATCATCGACCCGGCAGCTCTGGCTTGGGAGAAGAAACCATGCGGCACATCCACCGCCTGCTGCAGCAATGCTTGGATCAAGCCATACGGGACGGTCTCCTGACAGAGAATCCCGCCAAGGCATTCCGCTACCGCAAGTCCACAACGGTGAAAGCGAATATCATGACGCCTCTGGAAATGGAGGACTATCTGGACGCCGCCGAGCGGCTGGGCTACCTCCCCATGTTCATGCTGGCGCTGACGACAGGCCTACGCCAAGGCGAGCTAATCGCCCTGAAATGGAGCGACCTTGATATCGAAAAGCGGACGCTGACCATCGCAGAAAACCGTGCCGTGGTACGGCGAGAGCTGGTGGAGTACGGCAGTCAGACGAGGTCAATAAGGCTGACCCCGGAGGTGGTCGACCTTCTCATCATGGAGCACAGCAAGCACCCAAGCAGTCCGCTCATGTTTATGCACCCGGCTACGCTGAAACCTTACTCGCCGCAGATGGTGCGCCGGATGCACAATGAGATCATCAAGGAAGCGGGCATCGACCACATTCGGTATGTGGATCTCCGTCATACCTGCGCCATCCTCGCTCTAAAGAACGGCATGGATGCCAAGGAGTTGGCGCAGATGCTGGGTCACTACCGACCGACGATCACCCGGCAGAACTATGGACCCTATCTGCCCCACAAGGTACAAAATGAGGATTTGCCAAACGAGACCACCCAGAGCGAACTGCAACAGGCGGCAAATATTCTGGATAATCTTCTGAAGCTCTGATAGCTATTCCGCAAAAGGTGAGTTGTCCACAGAACTCAATCATTTTACATCCAAAGAGGAGGAACCAAAATGAAAAATAGAATCATCATCGTCGCAGCAATCACCGCCTGTCTGGCCCTGTGCGCCGCCATGTGGCCGCAGACCGAAACGGTCGGGGAAACACCCGCGCCGCCCCAAACACCCGCCGTAAGCGCCCCAGAGCCGATTGTCGCAGAGGCCAAATTAGAAACAGAAATCGATTTGCCACCAGAGAAAGAAAAGGCTGCGACTCCACAGCCGGAGCCTCCCTGTGAAACCACCAATGAGCCGGAGTTTGTACCGGCGAAAGCGTCTGCAGCTCCCAACACACAACCAACGGCTGAATCGGAGCACGTTCCGGAACCTACTCCCGTACCCGCCCCGGCGCAGACGGTCACTGACCTGCAACCCGGCGATATGGTTTATGTGGAGGGCTTCGGCTGGCTGGAATACCAAGGGCCAAATCACTGCGAATACGGCGCGGACATTTACGAAAACGGCAACAAAATCGGCATCATGGGCTGACCTCAAAAACTGCGCCGCATAAACAATGAAACAACCGATTTGAAAAATCGGCGATAAAAAATCGGTGATAAATGTCGGCGACAAAAATCGACGATAAGCGTAAACATGAAAGGAACGACAGTCGATCAGCTTGATCAACAAGGATATAGTCGTGGGAGCGGCATGAAACGCTCTCACAAAGTCTTTAAATGGCGATAACGATGAATACACACAGGACAATTTCAAAATACCATTATGTAGACAGCATATTTTATCTCTTGCAAATAGCAGAAACAAAAAATGACGAACAATATTTAAAAAATACAAAAAATATATAAAGAATGTGTTGACACAAATGAATCCACTCTATATAATAAAATCAAAACAAGTCAAAGGAGCGGTTATTATGGGGAAAAAACCAGAATCCAAGCGTGATAGATTTGTTCGGCTGGCAGAAGCCAGAACAAACAAAATCATCGATATGATTCAATTGCTGGGGAACTGTGCAAACACCAACACCTATGAGTATACTCAGCAGGATGTCGATCAGATTTTCTCTGCCATCGAAACTGAACTTCGTGAGGCGAAGAAAAAATACCAGAAGGTCGAAAGCAGCAGAACCTCCAGGTTCACATTAAAGTAAGGATGGTGTTCTTAAATGGCTCTATTCTCTCTTCGCAGATACGCTTGGAATTTTCCTTCTAACAACCATGGTCAAATTTTTGGCATCGCAGATTCTGGCGTTGAAACTTTTAATGGCACCCCAATTAAGTCTTTGGCGCGTGAGATTTGCCAGAATTCCATCGATGCAAATCTGAAGAATGGTGAACCTACTCGTATTGTTTTTCGCACATTTGAGATTGCGCCGTCTGCAATTCCGGGCTTTGATGACTTGGAAGATGCATTTTCCAAGTCGCTGGAATACTGGTCTAAGCAGAAATCTACTAAAGCAAAGAGCTTTTTCCAGTCTGCTCTTAAATTAGCGAAACAGCCTAAGATCACCTGTTTAAGAATCAGCGATACCAACACCACAGGACTCCTTGGCTCTGATGAAGAATACAATTCTCCTTGGTGCAACCTTACTAAGTCTCAGGGTGCCTCTGACAAAAGCGGCTCTCATGGAGGCTCTTTTGGCATCGGCAAATTTGCTCCTTATGCCTGCTCCGTTTTTAGAACTGTTTTCTACAGTACGTTGGATAGTGAGGGAGTCGCTGCGTACCAGGGCGTGGCCCGTCTCACCAGCTTTAAAGACAAGAAAGGTGAGACCACGCAGGGGACGGGATTTTACGGAGCAGATAAAAACGCTCCCGTGAAGCAACAAATATCCATTGACCCTTCCTATAGCCGTGAGGCAGGAAAGAGCGGCACAGACATCTTTGTCTTAGGCTTCAATGGCAGCAAGGATTGGAAGCATGACATGGTAGCATCTGTCCTTGACGGCTTTTTGTATGCTGTGTATGCTGAGGAACTTATTGTTGAGGTCGAAGATATCGTTATCAGTAAGGAGACCCTGCCAGAACTGGTTACATCCCACAAAGCATATTTTTCTGAATATGCCGACGAGTACTATCAGGTTCTTACTGCCGACGAGCAAAAATCGCCTACATACACCAAAGACATCGGTACAATGGGCAAGGTAACGCTTCGACTCATGATACAGCCTGATTTTCACAGAAGAGTGGCGATGGTTCGCCGCACGGGTATGAAAATTATGGATAAAGGAAACATCAACGGACTAATTCCCTTTGCCGGAGTGTTATATATTGAAGGTGACAAACTCAATGAATATCTCAGAACGCTGGAGAATCCTCAGCACACAAAATGGGAAATTGAGCGTGCTGAAAATAAGTCCGAGGCTAAGGGCGTCCTGTCTGCCCTTACCAAGTTTATCAAAGCCTGTCTGGATGAGCTGAAAAATGATGATGGCGAAGAAGCACTTGACCCTTCTGTTGGTGAGTATCTCGCTGCTGAACAAGATCCAGCACAACCGAAACCTGAAGATAAAGGCGAAAACATCAATGACACCATACAAGCGATTGAAACAAAGACTGTGTCCCGCAGTCCCAAGCCAGGCAGTATGAGTCAGGCTGGAACAGGTACTACTGAGGTAGATGACCCCAATGGAGATATTATCGCAGATGATATCCCCGGTGAAGGCAGCCGCGAAGGCAACTCCACCGGAGGCAATGGCGGAGGTGGCGGTGGAAGCGGCGAAGGTGGAGGAAAGGGTGATAAGCCTATCGAACACCGCAAGAGCTTGGCCGCAGTGTCTGCAGTAAAGTCGCGCGTTATGTGTACGAACAAGAGTCAGGGTGAGTATACCGTCACTTTTGTTCCCAATGTATCTGCAACAGACGGGATTATCAGCCTTTTCATGTCTGCAGAATCCCAGAACTACGATGCAACACTTATTTCTGCAGCCGCAGATGGTGCTGAACTGACAGTGAGTGGAAATAAAATCAGCGGATTAACCTTTACCGAAAATGTTCCTGTGAAACTGTCTATAAAGATTAATTTCCATGACTACTGTTCGATGGAGGTGAAGGCGTGTGGAAATAAGGTATAAACTGTATCCTTACCCCGTCTTGGCATATTATTCTGATGATTACAAAGACGGTAGTTTTGATACTACTATTGATTTGCAGAAAGATGGCTATAACATCCGTATCGACTTTATGGCCTCTCTTACCAACGTGGGGCTGAAAAAGCTGATTCAGGATGGACAGGCCCAGTATGTATATCACCTGGAATGCGCTCAGACTGGTTTCCGTGAAGTCGTGACTACTGAGAAGGTATCGGAAAGCCGTGTGCTTTCCGATAAGAAAATATGCGGTAAACTGCAGATATGTCCGTTTATCGTTGCGACTCAGGATATTGCTGGGTATAGTAATCCAGGATTTCATGATGACTATAGTGGAGCGACCTTTGAGATTGAAGCCGGCTGCGTCTTAGCGGTTGGAAAGCAGGTCAATGCAACCATCACTAAAGAAATAGAAGATTTGGCAAACACTCCGTCTGTTTTCAGTATCATTCGAAACGCAGACCCATTAGTAACACACATGATTGTGGGTATTGATGGTCAGAAAATCGTTGTTAAACTGCCGCTGAACGACTACTACAGTTATAAGCAGCTTGCCAAGGCTCCGATCACACAGCCTGTTTTGAATGCGATTACAATTATTCCGGCTCTTACATATGCGCTGGAGGAATTGAAATGCAGAAGCATAGAGGAACGTGAGGAGTTATCCGAATGTGGCTGGTATAGAACTGTGCGCAAATCTTTGCTGACAAAATTCGATGTAGATATTGAGAGCGATGATTTTAATCAGCAGAATATGGTGGTGCTGGCACAGCGCTTGATTAATGATCCGCTTGCCGAAGCATTCAAGGTTCTCTGTGAAGGCTTTGGAACAATAGGAGGGGATGACGAATGAATCTGCAATTTATAAGCTGGGATGATCTGAACGCCATAAAAGAAAACTTAGATCAGTATGTCAGCAAGTTCGCTCTGCCCTCCAATGCATGGATCGAAGAGGAATTGGGACACTCCCCATTCCTCAATACCAAGTATCCGATGCCGGATATTCATTTGGATATGTCCCAGCCGGTCGACAAAGCACATTTGACGGATGCAGCCAATGTTCAGGAAGTTTACGGCAAACTGAGTTTCATTTCCGACTCTCAGGCATCGGATGAACGCTTGTGGGCAGGTATGTGTTTAGGCCCATTTTATGAGTACACACAGTACCGATGGAAAATAGCAAAAAAGTGTACCAAACAGGATATAAAGGCGCACTACTTCTTCGGATTTGGTGCTCGACGTTCGTTGAGCAGAAATGCTCTTGCACGGCTATGGTGGATCGGCAGACTAACTTATGATGACTCGCGTCCCGATCCGTATGAACTTACAAAGTTCGTATGTGAAAACGCCGATCATGCGCTGCATATCATTGAACGCAACACTTCCAATAGTCCTACCATTATTCGCGCGTTTGTAAGCGCTATCCTTACTGCACGTACTGAAGGATTGAATATCAACACCGATACAGTTGGAGAGCTGTCAAAGTATCTGAATCTATTGGGTGGTACATATATTCTGGACTGCCTGCCTTACGATACTATTTACAACAAGACCTTGGCGAAGGCTCGTGAACTTGCTAAATGACAAAAAGGGTGGCCCAAGCAAGCTGCTCAGGTCACCCTTCTCTTATTCCTTTTCTGCACCTAATGCTTTAACCAGGCTTCGCGCAATTGCGTTTGACAAAACTGGAGGAACCGCGTTTCCTACCTGCTGATACTGTGAGTCTTTAGAACCCTCGAAAATAAAGGTGTCTGGGAAAGTCTGCAGGCGGGCAGCCTCTCGGATAGATATGGCTCTGTCCAACTCAGGATGCACCCACATAGATTTTCTTACATTCACAACAGTACCAGAGGGCTCATTGTATTTCAAACGCATATAAATGGTGTTTTGTGTTCTGTCCGCATTACTGTATGTAGTCTTTAATTCCACACCCAGATCATGAAAATTCTCGCCTTCTTTTAACGCCGCGAAACGGGCTTGTGCGACCTCACGGGTTGCTGTGGATACATGGTTATACAGCAGCTTGCCGCGAAGAGCTTGAGCCAAAGCACTTAGATTATCCATACGAGGTAATTCAACAGGGGGCGCATCAACCTCTGTTGCGGCAGGGACATCCTGCAGGTCTGCAATAGCGTCTCGCACAGTGCGGAATGCATCACTTGTAAACTCAGGCTTCGGAGGATCATAAACAATTCCCCCTCTTGTGCCGACAATAATAAAACGTTCTCTCTTCTGCGGCGCGCCGTAATCAAGAGCGTTGTAGACCTTCGCTGTAATATCGTAATTATATGGTGCGGCAGACAAAACACCATCAACATAATCAAAAACAGCATAAGACTGTACTGCTGCAATAACTGTACCATTTTCGGAACGATATTCAGTTACATGGATGTTATTGTCCAACAGCTCCTGCATCCTGCCCAACATACGCTGCACAGAGAGAGGTATTTCGATAGCACGAATTAATGCATCAAACTCAACTTTGTCTCCATTCATGTAGGAGAGCAGCATTTGTGCCATTTTGCGCTCCTGCGTTCGCACCCAATCTTCATCAGTGGACGCGGCGATATCTGCCAACAGTTTGGTGAGGTACTTTCGATAGCGCTCCACAGAGCTGGCAAACTTGGGCTCGTTGATACGAAAGCGGTATAACACAGTAATCGCTTTGAGCTCTTTTTCGTCCCACAGATAAGTTTTAATGTTGGAGGGATCTTTAGCAAAGTTGACCGCATTAGGGAAATTGATGCCTTTCGGCAGTAACTCAATTTTATCCTCAGAGAGAGTCAACCCCATGATAACGGGATCATCGATATCTGTTTCCTCTACCATAAATCGATGGATGTTGGATTTAAGCATAGCCACATTTTCCATAACAAACGCTTTGGGCTTCAGCTCTCGAACAGCACGAACATATTCCTTGACCAGACGGTTGTTCATGCTGATGATAGTAGTGTGCTGACGGTTTGCATTCGAGAATCCTTGGCAGGGAGGTCCGCCGATAACCACATCGATTTCGCCGCACGATTCCTCTAATTCCTTGTAATCAATTGTACGGACATCCGGGTACAGGCGAGCCAATCTGTGATTTCGTTTGTATGTCTTTCGTGCGCCGGGATTATTTTCTGCGGCTGCAACAATTTCAAATTTTCCTGTCTGCATAAATCCGAGACTCAATCCTCCCGCCCCTGCAAACAGGTCTATCACTTTATAAGCCATTTCAATTACCTTCTCTTCGCTGTAGTGACCATTCAGTCTAAGACATCATTGCATTCACACAAATATAAGAAATCCGTTGAGGTATCTTCACTCTGCTTAACCTATTAGTCAAGTGCATAAATTTACCAAAAGCAAGCGGAATCTAATCTGTATGTTATTGTCCTGTGTCATCCGCGTTTTCGTAAACAATCTCTACAACATCAGAGAACTGAACGCCAAAAACAGCACAGATTTTTATAAGTGCATCCATGCTGATCATCTCGTCGCGTGACAATTTTGCAATGGAGGAGGCACTTAACCCAGTAAGGGCTTGTAAATCTTTCTTTTTCATGTTTTTATCAATCATGAGTTTTAGAAGCCTATGGTAACTAATTTTCATATGCGTACCTCCCTTCAACTATCCTATAATACATCAAAAACTACAAAAAAGCAACAGGATTCATGAGAAGTTGAAGTTTCTTTCTATGTTCTTGTAGTTTGCATCTGGTTATAGATGTTGCAATGCCGCTATTAGAAAGCAGAGGGATGAATTATGGCGGACAACCATTCTCAAGAAGTACGAAGCATGAATATGTCACATATTCGTAGCAAGGACAATAAACCTGAAGAAATGGTGCGGAAGTTTCTGTTCTCCCAAGGTTTTCGCTACCGCAAAAATGTTCGCAGCTTACCCGGTTGCCCAGATATTGTTCTTCCTAAATACCGTACGGTTATTTTTGTGAACGGATGCTTTTGGCATAAACACGATTGCCCTCGTTTCGTTTGGCCGTCCTCTAATCAAGAATATTGGAAACCCAAGATCCTTGGCAATGTAGCGCGGGATAAGCGCAACGCTGAGTTACTGCGCGAGGCTGGGTGGAAAGTTATCATTGTTTGGGAATGCGAACTCAAAAAGAAATGCCGGGAAGAAACATTAATTCAACTGGTATCTGATATACAGTCTGGCCAATAGTCGATGCCATTGATACCTTCGCAAGCAATAGACGGCAGTAAAAACACGGGCGACAAGTGATGAAAGTGACGATAAAAGTGGCGATAAAATGTGACGATAAACTGCTTGAAAACGATGATAACACCATACGGTTAGAAGGAGCTGAGACTTGGTGGTCTCAGCTCCTTCTTTCGTAACGACTATTCTTTTTTCTGCGATCCATTCAGGCTGGCCCAATGCTGGCGCAGCAGCCTTTCTGCTTCTCTGCGAAAGGAATCTTGGAACATGACAGCCACAACCAATGCGCTAAGCACTGCAGCCACAGGCTCCAGCCAGGGATATGCGGTCCAAAGCTGTTCTCCCCAGCAAACAAGCGGAACACCAACAAGCAGCATAAACAGCAAAATAATGATGGCAACGTCGGGCCTGCCGTAGCCTTCACGTCTTTTGATTTTGGCCCGTATCTGTCGAAGCGCACGGGCGCGGATCTCCCGGATGTTTCTGGACGAGCACTGTTTGTCCTGTGCGACGGATTCGGTGGACTCGCCGTTGATGACGGTGCGGAACAGAACCTCCCGCTGTAGTTCAGTCAGCTCACGCAGTCCCTCGTCAATTTCTTTGCGCACATACATGAGCGGGTCTTCATCAGATCCCTCTGGCAGATACTTCGCCCGGTCAAACCAGCGCATATCATCGTAGATCGCGTTGCGCACTTCCTCCGGCAGGAACGCTTCCGGATTGTAAGATCGAGGCTGTTTGATATCCACATCCTCCAGAGTATCCGGCGCAACTCGCTTGTGAAAGTTGGCTTCGCTGTAGTAGAGCATGTGCTCCAGTTCCTTCCACTCCTCCGGATGCTCCT
This sequence comes from Brotocaccenecus cirricatena, assembly GCF_020687045.1. Taxonomy (NCBI): domain Bacteria; kingdom Bacillati; phylum Bacillota; class Clostridia; order Eubacteriales; family Oscillospiraceae; genus Brotocaccenecus; species Brotocaccenecus cirricatena. The sequence goes on along the minus strand of NZ_JAJEPW010000018.1, from coordinate 37,951 downwards.
TCACCCACTGGTCTGCGGCAGCGGCAGCTTCCGGGTCCATAGAGTGTATCCAGCGCCAGTCAGACTGCAGTTCTTTGTAAGACTGGGTATCCTTGAAAGACATGAGCTCACCACTCTTTCTGCGTTTACAAAAAGTTTACAATTTTGGACCTTCCGATTTTGCAATTTGTCTCTAAGTAATAGTAGAAGGACAATTTCACCCGGGTGGAGTTTCCTTCGGTTCGGTACGGCACGGCCTCCGCGCTGACGAACCCACATGGCCTTCGACAGAGCATCTATGAGAGCATGAGCGCTCTCCGCCATACGGCAATCCGCTCGGAAGGTCATTCCATCTCTGACCGTGCGCCCGGGAGCACGGTCTTTTGCTATGCATACGCATAGCAAATTGCCATGTGCCGTTTCCAACGGCACGGCTATATAAATCATTCTAACACGGAGGAGGCGAAAAAGATAGCTCACAGATGAAAGTAAAAGACTCAGCTGCAAAGCAAAGGAGGGGGACACACCAGTCCGACCGCAAAACAAAAACCGCCGTGACTGCGGCAACAGTCCGGCGGCTCGGCGCACACACAGGCACGCGCAAATCAACTAATCAAAGTATAGCAAACGGGCAGCGGAAAAGCAATGAGAATTTTCCGTACGCTCCCTGTGTGAGTGTCGCAGAAGTCTACAACAACACAGGAGGTATGAATTGAGTTACAACAAATGGCCCAAGCGCAGCGCAGAGAAAAACTATTTTATGGTGCCCAACGAGATATTCAGCATCGGTCTGGATTACCGGGAGATATCTCTCTACATCTATCTGCTCCGGTGCGAGAATCGTAAGACCTACCAGTGCTACCCCAGTTACAAAACCATCGGCCATGCGATCGGCATGAGTGAAAATACGGTGGCAAAGTATGTGCGGCAGCTGGAGGAGAAAGGTCTCATCTACACGGAGCCGACGATGGTACGAAGCAAAGATGGCAGACCCCTGAACGGGAATCTGCTCTACACCATTCGTCCTATCCCAGGTGTACTCGAAGCGTTCTATGAGCGGCAGTTCCGGCAGGCAGAGGAGGCTGCCGCCCGCTATCGTGTGGCAGAACTCCTCAAAAAGTCCAACGCCCAGGGTCGCCAGAACGCCTTGTGTGCGCCTTTCCGGGAAGAAGCGAGTCCCAGTCCCGACCAGGGGATTGAAGCCGGATGTGAGCCGTTTTCGGCAGACTTTTGCGGGACGAAAGAAAAAGCAGGATAAAGGCATGGCGTCGCACGTGCCGCCGCAGCCGCCACTTCTGCCCGCAGTGCGGGCAGTTTCGGGAGTTTGAAGCTGGCGTCTTTGAGAGGCGAAAAAAGCACCGATGGCGTCAGCTTCCCCGAAAAGCCCCGTGTTGCAGGACTTTTCAAGGATGTCTTACAGCAAAAAGGAGGAATTGAATGAGTAAAGAAACCAGAGATCGTATTGCATTCCGGATGCAGCCGGAAACCAGAAGAAGGATCGAGCAGTGGTACGCTGCCGACAACTGCCAGAGCAAAAATGAGTTCATCGAGAAAGCCGTGAACTTCTATGTGGACTATCTGGGAATACAGGACAACACAACGCTGCTGCCCATGGCAATCACGTCTGCCATCGACGGCAGGCTGAGCAGACTGGAGGACTATATCGCCCGCAGAGATTTTACCAGATGCGTGGAGCAGGACATGACCAACGGTATCATCGCGGAAGCGTTCGAGATGGACCGGGATGACTTGAAGCGCAGACGCGCGCAGAGTGTCCGGAATGTTAGAGCGACCAACGGTACTATCTCTCTGGAGAAGTACGCGCGCTCCCGTCAGGAGCCGGACTGGGATGATGACGAATGGCAAGACTGATCCTCAAGAGTCCCTATATCAAAAGCACCGGCGGGGCCTCCGGATACCTTCGCTACATCGCGACCCGGGAGCGGGTAGAACTCATTTCGAATGACCGTCCGCCCACACGAAAACAGGAGCAGCTGATCGCCAAACTGGTCAAGGACTTTCCGGACAGCAAGACGCGCTATGAGTACGAGGACTACCTGACGAAGCCCACTAAGGTCAGCGCCTCTGCGTTCATCACGCTGGCGCTGGAATCCAACTGGGATGCCATCCACGAGTCAGAGCAGTACATGAAGTACATCGCCACCCGTCCTCGCGCGGAGCGCATCGGCGCTCATGGTCTGTTCAGTGATGACGACACCGTTTCGCTGGAGAAGGCCATGGAGGAACTGGAGAGCTACACGGGAAATGTGTGGACGCACATCATCTCCCTCAAGCGTGAGGATGCTGCCCGGCTCGGCTTCGATAACGCCGCGGCGTGGCGAAACCTCATCCGCGCCCACCGCAACGACATCGCGGCGGCAATGAAGATCCCACCCGGCGACTCCCGATGGTACGCTGCTTTCCACGACGAGGGCGAGCACCCGCACATCCACATGATGGCCTGGTCCGCCAAGACGGGCCAGGCCTACCTCTCCAAGGAAGGCATCCGTCAGATCAAATCCAAGCTCACCAACGATATTTTCCGCAACGAGATGCTCCATCTCTACGAACAGAAGTCTGAGTCCAGAGACGAGCTGGTACGGGAATCCCGCCGGGCGATGCTGGAACTGGTACACGCTATGCAGGACGGCGTATGTGACCACCCGGACGCCGAACAGCTCATGCTGGAACTGGCGGTGCAGCTCGAAACGGTCAAGGGCAAGAAATCCTACGGTTACCTCCCCAAACGGCTGAAGAAACTGGTGGATGAAATTGTTGATGAGATGGAGCGTCTCCCCGGCGTGAGCAAGTGCTATGACCAGTGGCTGATGCTCCAAGGCAAGGTGGACAGCTACTATCACGACAAGACCCAGGCACGCATCCCGCTCTCACAGCAAAAGGAGTTCCGGCAGATCAAAAACGCGGTCATTCAGGAGGCGGAGCGCCTGCGCTTGGGTGAGATCAGCTTCGAGGAGAAGAATCTCGGTCAGTACGATGAGCCGGAAGAATTCCGAAACGAGTCTTACGACTACTGGGCGCTCCGGGATGTGATCCGGGACGAGAGCCTGACCATGGAGGAACGGAGCGACGCCGTCTCTGAAATGGACAAACTGGCAGAGAACGGTGATATGTATGCCCAGTACCTGATGGGAAAGCTCTGGCGGGACGGACCTTTGCTGATACCGGACTCGGTGGAAGCACGGTACTGGTTCGAGCAGGCGGGGGATCAGGGACATCTGGTGGCACAATATTCCCTTGCTAAGTTATACCTCTCGGATGATTTGGAAGTGCGGGATACCCGGAAGGGGATGAACTGGCTCTACACCGCCGCGGTCAACGGCAGCCACTACGCCATGTATCGGCTGGCCAAAGAACTGTTCAAAGGTGATTTGATCAAACGAAATAGTGATGCCGCGGTGGAGTGGTTTGCCAGGTCGGCGGAGGGGGGAAATCCCTACGCCCAGTATATGCTGGGCAAGTTGTACCTTGCTGGTAAGGAGATTCCCCACGACGAGGAGAAAGCCGCATATTGGCTGACCCAATCCGCCGAGCAAGGTAATCAGTATGCACAGTACCTTCTGAACCATTTGGAGGAAAACCGTCTGCCCTCTGTGATGCTGGCGGTGACCCGGCTGCTCCATCACATGAGCCGAATATTCCAGGACAACTCCGTTCCCAAGTCCCGCCCCGGCGGTATCCAGATCGACCGCAAGCGGCTGAAAAAGCTGCAGGAGAAGCGCATGGCCTTGGGTCATAAACCGGACGACCATGAGGAGCAGTGGCCTGACATGACCATGTAAGCGGCTCAAAAACTGGGCCGCAAAACAAAGAATTAAATCCTTCTGGGCGGAAGGTAGAAAGGAACTGAATGAGAAAATCCAAATACAATTCGTTTGATGAACTCCCACTGATGCTGACCGTGGAGGATGTGTCCCATGTGCTGGGCATCGGTCTGGCCCACGCATACGAGGTGGCGCACCGCAGGGATTTCCCCACCATTACCCTGGGCAGCCGCATCATCGTTCCCCGTGACAAATTCATGGAATGGATCGACGAGCAGGCTACAAAAAAGTCCGAAATATTGTAATAGCTATTTCGGAGATTCTGTGGTATGTGTTTGTGTTAAAAAGGAGGGATCATAAATGGCAAAGAAACGAGCCAACGGTGAGGGCAGCATCCGTAAAAAGCCCAGCGGCCGCTGGGAGGGCAGATATACCCAGGGCATCGACCCGGTCACCGGCCGGGCCATCCAGAAAAGTGTGTCCGCCAAGACCCAGGCGGAGTGCAAAGAAAAGCTGGCGAAAGCCATTCGGGAAAACCGGGGCGTACCGCTCAATCACACGGGCGACTACACCGCAGCGGAGTGGTGCCGCCTGTGGTTTGAAACTTACAGCAAGCCCAACATCCGCTACAACACCGCCAAGGGCTATGAGGGGATCATTGAACACCACATCATCCCGGCCATCGGCGCGATCAAGCTTAAGCAGCTCTCGTCCATCCACATCCAGAGAATGTATAACGACCTGAAAGAGAACGGCAGGATGCCCCGTGGGGCGAAACAGAACGACAAGCCCCTGTCCAACACCTTCGTGCGGCGTGTCCATGCGGTGCTGCAGGCGGCGCTGAAGCAGGCGGTGAAAGAGCGGCTCATCCCATACAACCCCTGCGAGAACTGCCGCATCCCGCCCAAGGACAAGAAAGAGATGACCATCCTGCCGCCGGAGAAGATCGGCAGATACCTTAAGGAAGCGGAGAAGTACGGTGTCCTGCCCATGTTCTATCTGGAACTGTCCAGCGGCCTGCGCCGGGGCGAACTGCTGGCGCTCCAGTGGACAGATTTGAATGTGAAAGAGCGCATCCTGACGGTGAATAAGCAGGTCACCCGCATGGAGGGCGAGCTGGATGTGACGGAGCCGAAAACGAAAAACTCTGTCCGCAAGGTGGCGCTGTCACAGCAGGCGGTGAACCTGCTGGTGCAGGAGCATGAACAGCACCCGGACAACCCCATCCTGTTCCCGTCGCCCCGCACAGGCGGTTACTGGAGTCCGGATGCCGTGTCGAGGATCAACCGGAAGCTGCTGAAAAACGCAGGCATCGAGGAGCACGTGCGCTTCCACGACCTCAGACACACATTTGCGACCATGGCGATCTCCAGCGGCGTGGATGTGAAAACTCTGTCCAGTATGCTGGGCCACTACAGTGCCGGATTCACTCTGGACACCTACACGCACATCACCAACGATATGCAAAGGGGCGCGGCGGAGAAAATCGGCGGCTTCATGGAATCGGCCACGGCAGCCAACACCCCGGAACCTCCCGACCCGCCGGAGGAAAGCTGGTGCAAGGTGATACCGTTCGAGAAGGTGGGATAAAAGCAACAAGGCCCAAGGGACAAGATTGCGTCCCTTGGGCCTCGCCTTTCCGTCAAAACTGTAACTCAAAAGCGTTGAAGTTCATCTTGACTCAACAAAATACCATATACGATTTTTTGCTGCGCCTCTGTCGCAACACCCAAGTCAAAGCTTTTTCTCAAATCATCAGACAATACCGCACTTTTGTGTTCAACAAAATAAGGCTGATATTCTTTTGAGTATATGAGATTTTGCCACATATAATGCTCAGTATTTACCTGAGAGTAATCGAAAGCTTCTGGATTTACCATGAAGGAAAGGTGTTCAGAGTAATGGGCATATGGCTCTAAGGAAGTAAGGTCTATATCAAATCCCAATAGCTTTAAGATCATACACTCTTCAATGGTCACAATTAACCAGTCAGGAAAAGTACGCATCCCTGGCTGTGCTTTCCTTGCCGCATCCTGTTTTTCCAAAGTTGAGATGAATTTCGCCCAGCATTTTTCATCAAACGGTAGGATATTTTCTGTAAGCAAATTAAAACTCTGCTCTGCTGAAAGATGATCAAGATGCTCCCCAAAAAAGGTAGTACAGAATTCTTTTGAATAGAAAGACCTGAAAAAGTACAACTTCTTTACCTTTTGCGTGATATCGTTTATTCCATCAATATGTCGCTTGAACTGGTCCCTGTTGTCTTGAGATATTTCGTCGGCATATTTTCTGATAATGCGTCCAAATGAACTGTTCTTTCGATCTATCAGCAAAGGGTAAATCGCATCAGCTAAAAGTGCATCGAGGAGCAAAGTCCTTTCTGCACAGACATCTTTAACCGATATGTGGTTTACAATAAGTTCAATTGCGTCAAAAACATCTTCGACCATTACGGGAGCTGACTTTGATGCCTCTATTACAACATTTGCCAAAGCCCTGAAAATAGCACATACACTGTTTTTGCCTAAATCAACCGAGCAGAGAATGATCGCAAAGCAGTGGATATGCTCATGCCAATATCTGATTCTGAAATGGGCTAAACTGGCGCATAGGTTTACAAACTTTTGGGTAATATCGAGCCCATCTTCAATTTTCAGCTTTTGTACTGAATATTTTTTGAGCCAGGATTTCAGAGTCTTAGGTGAGGTGAATTTTACGAGCATATCCAAATCTACTTCGCCAATCGGATAATTATGTTCCTCTTTATGGGCTCCAATACCCCAGAAATCCATTTTTTTGCTTTCGGGTGAGTACGAACAGAGTAACGCCTTTAAATAATAGCTAAAATATTCTTTGGGTTCTGAGAAGTAGTCAAGCGGAATTCCGTTTTCTTTGAAAAAGAAATAGTAGTCGTAAGCATACGCTTTCAATTCCCATAAGCCAATATATGAATGATCGAAATAGGTAGTTCTGTTGTCGAATGCGTACCTCCTTTCGTGTTTGCTAAGAATGTCTTCCATCTTCTGCATATTCTTTGCAGGAGAATCAAATAGCATCCTCAAAAAGGATACGGCGTTCTTGTAGCGTTCGGGCGGGGACGTGTTAAACGCCCTTTGCAGCTCTAAGGTTTTATTCTCCTGTCGTTCAAAATAGGAAAGCGTTGCAATGCGTGCCCTCATTTTAGATAGTAAAACAGAAACATAATCGTCAGGCGGATTTGCTTTTGTAATAACAGAGAGCAACATTTCTACATGCTTTTTGTCCTTACCAAGCAAATGACTATAGTGCATTTTCTGGACTAAATCTTTGCAGGTTTCGAGCGTTGCGTTTAGTGTGCTGTAGTTATTGTCAAGGTACAATTGGAAAAGAGAATCTACTGGCTCGTAGACATCTGGAACAGGGAACGGTGAATCGCTCTCATAAAAATGAATTGCGGATATACCGGCACGTCTATAGACATTGGATACAACAGAATGGCTATCAGATAAGAGCTTTTGGATACACTCATACCAAGGCTTCTCGTAGAAAATAAGTTCCGTGTCCAAAAACTTTGTCCGACCAAGTGGATGCACCGCAATGAGATCTTGGTGTGAAATCTTAGAATACGACTTTAATAGCTGATACTTCTCAACGATTCGATCTTCAAGCGGAATATGCTGATAAGTAATTTTAGGGTTTGTAATGCAGCGAAGGAATGTAAAAAGCTTTCGCCCAGTACCATTAGTAATGGAGGATGGAACGCCTGCCTTTTCGCCTAAATCAGCAGGTAAAGAACTGAGGTCAACAACATAAATGTTGCGGCTTTCCAAACGCGCCTCTTCAAATGGTGTAGCGGGCTTTGAGTCAAGCCAAAAATTTGCCGGACGTTCCTTGACACCATGAAGTTCTCTAAAATAGTTGATCCATCCAATAATTAAATTGAGGTTATTATCATTTAGGGAATAGCCGAGGAAAATGAATGTATGATTGACAAGAAGCGATTTGATGAAAGTGCAGATCAAAGGGTGTTCTTGCTCGTATTTAATGTAGTCGCTCTCTTTGAGTACAATTGTGTCCGGCTTATCAAGGTCGCCATGCATTTTGATAATATAACGATCATTTGCCTCTGCAAGTAAATCACTATCTCGAGCTACAACAGTATAGAGCAGAGAATTCACAGATTGAGATTTTTCGAGGAGCGGGTCATAATTGGTTGTTATGATATGGCGGGGAAAAACGGAAAGGATTTCATCATCGATTGGGTTGGGGCCATTTTCGCAATGCAATGCACTTTGAATTAACCCAAAATAATCGGCGTGGTTTTCGGAGGCATCTTGCTGAAAGTAATACTCAGGGATGCGAAGAAACTCCTCTTGGGTATATTCGTATCGGTCTTTACAATCTGACTTGGGACAATCAGCAACTTTTTTCTGACAAGTATCGCACCGACTATAACCAAGCTCATCTCCAAAATTTCTTATTAATTCCCACCATGAAGGGACGCCAGAATTTTTGGAAACTCCAGCTCCTACAAAAATGACCAATCGATCATCCTCTTGAGCCTTCTGTATTTCTTTAATAGCAGTTACCCAATCCATATTGATTCCCTCACTGAAAAGCATTGATGTGAGACACTTCTGATATTACGATTACGAAAAAGACCGCACGGGAATACACCCACACGGCTGCCTTGGCGGCGCAAAGGCAGCCGTAAAATTATTATAGTGGATAATGTCGGAAAATTCAAGTTTCCGGCGTATCTGCGGCGAAAATACCAAAGTTATACCCGTTAGGGATGGGTTAGGGATTTTGCGGTCTTCGGCGTTCTCCCGCACCGAGGTTGCAACTGCCGTTTTACCTCTCTGGCCACAATTGGGATGTGGTCAAGCACACTTCAAAAATTGAACTTATAACGCAGAAAAACCGCCTTTTTAGGCGGTTTCTCTGAGAAAGGTGGTCCGAGTGACAGGATTCGAACCTGCGGCATCCTGCTCCCAAAGCAGGCGCGCTACCAACTGCGCTACACCCGGTTATATATTGTCGGCTTGAGCGGCCGCCCCCATAGTATACCCTACAGCGCGCCCGTTTTCAAGAGCTTTCTGCACCGGCGGCCACAAAAAGAGACCCCGCCCGGGGCTGCCGGAAAAAGGCAGGCAGCGGGCGGGGATATGAGGGAAGGGGAATGGCTTGCAGAATCAGACTCTGCGCCGCGAACGGGGAAGGCCGCTCAGCTGCTCCGTCAGCTCTCGCACCCGGCGCTTGCCGTCGGCAATGTGCCGGTCGATGGCGGCCTGCTCCCGGCAGGCCCATTCCTCATGGGTGGGCACCTGGGCCAGCAGCTTTGCCGCCGCCGCAGCCAGCCAGACGGCGCCGGAACCCTCCCCGGGACGGGTAAGCTCCGGCTCCAGCACAACGTTTTCATATTTCCGGGCACTCTCCCGGATGCAGCGGACGGCTTCCTGCAGCTCCTGGGCCGCACAGACGGCCAGGTCCGCCAGGTCATGGCTTCCAATGTTTTTCAGCAGTTGCCGCAGCTGCTCCAGCAGGCAGAGGGCTTCCTGCATCCGCCGGACGTCCTCACCGGCGGTCTCGGGGTCAATGGACAGAATGGTCAGCTTGCTTGTCATGGATGTTCTCTCCTTCTTCTTGGTGGCGTGATCCTCCCGTGCCGTGGCGATACCACGCTTTTATGTCATTATAACCCAGGATTTCTCCCATTTCATGGAATTTGCATAATTCGCCGCAAAATGCGCAGAACTCGACATTATTTACCATAAATTTCCAATTCTTGCAATTATCGGCGGCGTATGCTACAATGTATTTTCACTGTATAGGAGGGATATTTTTGAGCACGACGGTTTCCATGATTTATAACATCTGCCTGCTGGCAGTCTGGGTTTTGTTCCTGTGGAAAAATCTGACGCCCCGATTCAGCTTCCGGATAACCATGTTGATCTGCGCGGCGGTGGTCCCGGCGGTGGCGCTGGGGGTCAACTATGGGCTGAACCGGCTGTCGGTGCTGCGGCTGATCTCCATTCCGCTGCTGTTTCTGATCCTGGGGCTGACGCTGTACCGCAGCCCGATCCCCCTGACGGCCTTTGTGGCCCTGCTGCCGGAGGCAACGCTCCTGATGATGGAGATGATGCTGTCGGTGATCTTCCCGATGCTGTTTGGCCTGAACGGGGAGGTCGACTATTGGCACTCCGCGGCGGCGGAGCCTATGGCTCTGCTGACGGTTTCGGTGTATGCCGGAGTCCTGGCCCTGGCCACCCGGGCCCTCTCCCGGAACGGCCGGCCGCTGACCCTGACCCAATGGCTGATCTTCACGGTTTTCCCCCTGCAGCAGAGCGTCTGCCTGATTACCATGTTCCGGCTGTATACCCAGTTTCCGGAGGCCGTCAACTGGCCGCGAATGTCCGTTCTGATCCTGCTGTTTGCCGTGTCCGACGTGGCGCTGTTCTGCCTGATCGGGCAGACCGCCCGGAAGGCGGAGCTGGAGACCGCCAACCGCCTGCTGAATGACCAGCTGGATAACCAGCTGAAGCACTATTCCGCCCTGGTGGATCAGTACGAGGACAACCGCCGCATCCGCCACGACATCGCCCACCATATGCACACCATCCAGCTGCTGCTGGAGAGCGGCCGCCGCCAGGAGGCCACAGCCTATGCCGGGGAGCTAATGCGCCAGCAGGAGCACAGCTCCCAGCTGGGCCAGTGCGAAAATCCGCTGGTGGACGCCTTCCTGTTCAGCCGCATCCGGGAGGCCCGGCAGGCCGGGATCCCGGTGGAGGCATCGGTGGTGCTGCCCCGGAGGCTGCCCATTGCCAACGTGGACCTGGTGATCCTGTTCGGCAACCTGATGGACAACGCCGTGGAGGCCTGCGGCCAGGTGGCCTCGCCGTTCATCCGGCTGGAGGCCGGGCTGCGGAAGGACTATCTGGTGGTGACGGAGACCAACCCCGCCCCGGCGGATGACACCCGGAAGGAGCGCCGCATTCCCCAGCTGGAGCGGGGCATCGGCCTGCACATTCTGACGGACCTGGCCGGGCGGTACCACGGCTCCTGCACCCAGGAGGTCCGGGACGGACAGTTCACCGTGTCCATTGCCCTGCAGCTGCCGGAAAATCAAGGAGAAACGGAGGAAGCCTGATGTTCCGTCTTGCTATCTGCGACGACGACACCCTGCATATGCAGAATACCCTGCGCTGCACCCGGGAGACGCCGGAGGCTGCCGACTGCGACATCCGCACGTTTTCCGCCCCCGGGGAGCTGATGGACGCCGTTACCGGCGGAGGCTACCGGCCCCACATCGCCCTGCTGGATATCTGTATGCCCGACAGCAGCGGCATCGAGCTGGCCCAGCGCCTGCACGAGAAGCTGCCCCGCTGCCAGGTGATCTTCGTCAGCAGCTTTCTGGACTATGCCACGTCGGTGTATGACGTGGAGCACGTTTATTTTATCCTGAAATCCCAGATGGCCCAGCGGCTGGGTCCCGCCCTGCGGCGGGCCATGGACGCCCTGGGCGCCGTCCGCGCCGACCTGCTGCTGGAGCGGGACGGCGCATCGTACCGGGTGCCGGTGTCGGAGGTGCTGTATGCCGAGCGGGTGCTGCGGAAAACCCGGGTGGTCACCACCCGGGGAGACTTCATGACCCAGCGGACCCCCGCCCAGCTGCTGGAGGAGAGCCGGGGTTTCATCCGCTGCCACCAGAGCTATTGGGTGAACCTGTCCCGGATCCGGTGCATCAGGGACGGAGCCTTTGTCATGGAAAGCGGCGGCTGCGTCCCCATCAGCCGCACCTATCAGCATCCCGCCCGGGAGGCGTTTTTCCGCTCCCTGGTGGACGGCGAGTCTCAAAAAGGGCAAGGCCCTTTTTGATAAGCATAAAAAATCAGGGCCCTGAAAAGGCCCCGATTTTTTATGCTTATGTTCCGGGTTCTGCCGGGTCCGGGGCGGGATCGGGTGTGGGTTCAGGCTCCGGGTCCGGGGTGGGTTCAGGCTCTGGGGTGGGTGTGGGGTCGGGCTTGGGCTCCGGCTGGGGCTCCTGCTTGCCCACCTCCACGATCTTGTCCCGGCTGTCATAATTGCTCTCCGCCTCGAAACTGCTGGAGATCAGATTTCCGTTGCCGTCGTACACATTCCGCCAGGTCTGCACGGTGAACCCAGTGATGGGATACTGGGTCACCCGCTCCGCGCCGGGGGCCAGGCTGTCCACCTCTTTATAGATGGTTTTCCAGGGGGTGGTGGACACGGTTTTGCTGGTGATCTTCACGAAGCTGCTGTCGGTTTTGGTGCCGAAGATCTTCACCGTGACGTTGTTGTTGTACCAATAGGTGACGATCTTGATGGGATAGTCCGTGTTGTTCTGCAGAACAAAGTCCAGATACGGCCAGAACACCGTGGCGTCGCACCCGGAGGGGACATAATCCTGGGCGTACATATGGCAGGCCCGGGACACGATCTTCAGGTTGGCCAGCAGGGCCGAATAGTACAGGGTGGACGACACCTGGCACACGCCGCCGCCATAGGAGGGCACGGCCTTGCCGCCCACATAGGCGGTGCCGATCTTGAACCCGGCCTCCTTGGTGGTGGGGCCCACGGCATTGTTATAGCTGAAGTTCTCGCCGCTGTTGACCACGGAGCCGCTGATGTTTCCGGCGGCCTTGCGGACGTTGAAAATCCGGTCGCTGGTGCCGGAGACATAGGAGGTGTACTGTCCCAGCACGTCCCGGAACAGCACCTTCTCCAGCTCCGCCTTGGTGACGGTGGGATAGGTGATCTGGGCGGGGATGACGATCTCCTGGCCGGGCTGGGCGTCCTCCACCAGCTTTTCGGCCCCGGCCACGTCGAAGGTGACGCCTATGCGCCCCTCCACCACCTGGCCGGTGGACCGGTCATAGGAGGCGTTCTTTCCCTGGCCGCCGATCTCCTGCTCCAGGGCCGCCAGGTCCAGGGGCTTGCCCTGGGTGATGGTGCTGACGCAGGGGATGGGGTCCATGCACCGGGTGGTCACCGCCTGGTGCAGGGCCCGGGCCAGCTTGTCCCCGTCGATGGTGCGGCCGTCGGCGGCCTTGGTGACGTAGAAGCCGTCGCCCTTGCCCTCCTCCATGCGGTACGCCCCGTCCACCGGGTCAAGGCTCAGCTCCCGGCTGAGGCTTTCTGCCCGCTGGGACAGCTGCCCGGCGTCCAGGTCCCACTGGACCTGCGCCTGGGTGTCCCCGAACCAGCTGCGGATCAGGTGATAGCCGTTGACGAAGAAATTGCCGCCGTGGGCCGCGTTCCAGGCGGCCTGGGCCGCCTCCTGGGGCGTCACGGACACCCCCAGCTCCGTCAGGTTCACCGTGCCGATGACCTGGTCCTCCAGGGTCAGGTCGATGGTTTCCTTGCGGCAGGCGGCGTCGCCCTCCCGCTGCCACTTGTCCCGGACCTGCTGCGCCGTAAGGCCGCCTACGTCCACCCCCAGCACCCGGGTGCCCCGCAGGGTGGTCCCTCCGGCGGCGGCCACCGCGCAGACGGCTATGTACGCCGCCGCCAGCACGCCCACGGCGATGCCGGCAATCAGGCCCGCGGTGCGGCCCGGGGACCGGGGCTTCTTTTCCTTCTGTAAGGGCTTCTGGTTGGTCTGTTCCATGGATGCCCCTCCTTGTTTCTGTATAACCGCGCCAATGCGCGTCTTTACAGTATACTACAACCCCGGCGGAAAAAAGTTACAATCCGGTAACAATCAGCAACTTTCGGACACACTATCGATTTTTCCCGATGCGCGCTTGGGGATGCGGATGGTCAGCAGAATCTCCCGGTCCGTATCCTGGCGATTCCATCCGGCGTCCACCCCGGCCTGCCGCATCAGGTGCAGCCCCCGGTCCACGCTGTTGAGAAACAGCCGCACGTCCTTGATGATGTAGGTGCTCCGGCCCCGGGGCGGGGTGACCTGGGCCGATTGCAGGAGCTTTTCCACATAGGCCTCCGCCTGGGCCACGTTCATCCCCCGGCGCACCATATCCCCGGCGGCCCGGCGCTGGACCTCCGGGTCCTGGAGCCGCAGCAGCGCCCGGGCGTGGCGCTCCGTCAGGCCGTTTTCCCGCAGCAGGGCCCGCACGTCCTCCGGCAGACGCAGCAGGCGCAGCTTGTTGGCCACGGTGGGCTGGGCCCGGCCCAGCCGCCGGGCGGCCTCCTCCTGGCTGAGCCCATACCGGGAGATCAGCCGGGCGATGGCCTGCGCCTCCTCCCAGCAGTCCAGGTCCCGGCGCTGGAGATTCTCCATCAGGGCCAGCAGGGCGGAGTCCTCCTCCCCTACCTGGGCCACCAGACACGGCACCTCCCGCAGTCCGGCGATCCGGGCCGCCCGCAGCCGCCGCTCCCCGGCCACCAGCTCATACCCGTCTCCGGCCCGGCGGACGGTCAGGGGCTGCAGAATGCCGCAGGAGCGGATGCTGGCCGCCAGCTCCGCCAGGCCCTCCTCATCGAAGCTGCGGCGGGGCTGCTGGGGATTGGGCCGGATGCGGCCCAGGGGGATGTACTGGACCCGGGTGGATAGAAACTCACCTTTTCGCTGCAATTTCATGGCGTTCGACCTCCTTTCCCCCATTTTATCCGCCAGAGGGGGCAAAAAAGGCCGCACCCTGTCGGGAAATCAAAATTTCCCCGCTTGCGCCCCGGGCTGCAATGTCTGCGCCGTGTATGTGGAGCCGTCTCACCGCTCCGTTGAAAACAGGAACATATCATAATTGTGTTGACGGCAGTCCGTGAGATGGGATACAATGAGAAAAAAGGAGGGGAAGCTCTATGAAGAAGCGTCTGGAAGCCCTATGGTGCGCACTGTTCCGCGTGAACAAAAACGCTACCGGCTACACCTGGCCCATTTGCCGGATACTGCTGTGTCTATTGTCCTACTGGCTTTTGACAGTGGTCAACGGAAGTCGGCCCATGAGTACGCCCCGGGCGGTGGTGTTCGTGCTGCTGATCGTGCTGACCTGGGGACTCTTTTACGGCGTTATATGCGCACTGGTGGAGATCAACATCGTCCGGAAGCACCGCAGATCCCCCAAGACCAGGCAGCCGGTATCGGGCCGGGAGAAGGCTGCCGGAAAGCCCTTTTCCCTGGAGCAGCTGGCGGCGCTGGCGGAGGAGAATGACATTGTGGAGCTTCGCCTGCTTCACGGCAGCCGGACTGTCACCGCCGGGTCCAGCTCCGACTACACGCCCCAGAAGGGTTTTTTCGATAAGCGCTACTATGTGGGCAGCAAGGAAATGGAAACTATCGACGATTTCCGGCGGGCATTGGAGCCATACGCCCCCGGCAGCACCGTCACGGTGCTGACCATTGACGGCGTAAAGCCCCAATAAACATTTGCAGCACGGAAGAGAGCCGTATGATGCACCGCATATCCCCGCGGAAGCCACCCTCATCAGCGGAAAAAATGCTTGCCATCGGGACCCCTGGGGGGTAAAATAACACCAATTGAAAGACAGGAGGCGCATTCCTATGGAATTTAATCCCCAGAAGCAGCTGGCGGGCCTGTTGGAGTGGATGGACCAGCAGATGACCCAGTGCGGCGGCAAAACCGCCGTCATCGGCATTTCCGGCGGCAAGGACAGCAGCACCGTGGCGGCGCTGGCTGTGGCTGCCTATGGCCGGGAGAACGTATACGGCGTGCTGATGCCCAACGGCGTCCAGCCGGACATCGACTATTCCCAGGCCCTGGTGGAGCACTTGCAGATCCCCCACTGCACCATCAACATCCACGACGCCGTTCAGGGCGTTCTGCGGGAAATGGAGAAGGCGGGCCTGACTCCCAGCCGCCAGACCGCCGTGAACCTGCCCTCCCGCATCCGCATGGCCACTCTGTACGCCGTGGCCCAGACCGTGCCCGACGGCATCGTCATCAACACCAGCAACCTCTCCGAGGACTGGGTGGGCTACTGCACCATTTACGGCGACTCCGCCGGAGCCTTCTCCCCGCTGGGCATGTACACCACCGAGGAGGTCATTGCCCTGGGCCGGGTGCTGGGCCTGCCGGAAAAGTTCCTGGTGAAGGCCCCCTCCGACGGCCTCACCGGCCTCACCGACGAGGACAACCTGGGCTTCACCTATCACGCCGTCAACGAATATGTCCGCCGGGGCGTCTGCGACCCCGCCATCCGGGAGCAGATCGACCGGAGGCACTGCACCAGCCGCTTCAAGTTCCAGACCCTGCCGGTGTATCACAACGGCCTGCCTATGGCCCTCACCGACGAAACGGATTACTACAAGTAAGCAAAAAAATCCTGCGGCTCTGCCGCAGGATTTTTTTGCTTATTCGTTGGGGCCGAAGGGGTCGATGGGCCGGAAGGGATCGTCATCGCCGCCGTCGGGGCCGGACTGGAAGCCGATGCCCTTCACCCGCTTGATCTCCTGGAAATAGCCCACGTTGGCCTGCTCCCGATAGGGGGCCAGCCAGATGTCCAAAATGCCCAGGGTCAGGCCGGACAGCAGGATCCACCCGATGAAGGACAGGTCCAGCACAAACAGCGTCCACTTGAAGCCCGCCGTCTGGGCCTTGCTCATGCTGATGGCCTCCATGATGCCGATGTCGGGATTTTCGCACAGGTTATACACCGCGAAGCGGTACCGGTACTGGGCGATGAGGCCGGGGATATAGAACAGCAGGGACCACAGGAACACGAAGATGCTCATAACGATGTTCAGCAGGATCAGCTTCCCCAGGAAGCCGAACCCGTCCAGCAGGCAGGAGAAGGGCATTTCCTTGCCCCGGCGCACGCCCAGGTGATAGATGGACCAGCCGGCGCTGAGAATTGCCTGGGCCAGCCAGTTCACCGCCGCCACAAAGGCCACCAGCAGCACCGGGAACTCCGGAAAGTTGGGCAGCATCGCCGCCAGGTCGGGGTCATAGCCTGCCATCTGGTCCACGGTCTGGGACGCCCCCACATAGGAGTCCAGCCCGCCCAGCAGGCCCAGAACCCCCACAACGATCAGTGACACCAGGTAGGGGTTCACCCGGGCCCCCCGCAGCACCTGCTTGGCTTCTTCTTTAATCTGAATGCGATCGGGCATGAAAGCACTTCCTTTCTTGTGACACGCCGCCCCGCAGGCGGCCATATGTCCGCTTTTCTGCGCATAGTATACCATATGCCGCCCCCAAACACAAGAGCGGGAAATTTCGGGTATTTCTGGATAAAGATTCCGCCGGATTCCCTCCGAAAAGCTAAGAATAAGACAAAAACCTATAATTTTTGCAGAAAACCGGAATACAGGGGGTGGACAAGAAGCCAAATCTGGTGTAGAATTTAGGGCAGTATGTGGTGGCATAGGGCCACCCAGTAGTAAGATGAGGTGAAGACAATGGCACAAGCTTTCTTTGGCGGCGTTCATCCCAATGATATGAAGGCCGCAACCAATGAAAAGGCCATCGAACAGCTGGCAGCCCCGGCTGAGGTGGTCATTCCCATGTCTATGCACATCGGTGCACCCTGCAAGCCCATCGTTGCGGTGGGCGACAAGGTGACCATCGGTCAGAAGATCGGTGAACCCGGCGGTTTCGTGTCCGCTCCCATCCATGCCAGCGTGTCCGGCACGGTGAAGGCAGTGGAGCCCCGTCCCTTCTCCATGGGCGGGACCATGATGTCCGTGGTCATCGAGAACGACTTCCAGAACACCGTGTGTCCGGACATTCATCCCGTGGACGACCCCGACAGCCTGACTCCCGAGCAGCTGGTGGAGATCGTCAAGAACGCCGGTATCGTGGGCCAGGGCGGCGCAACCTTCCCCACCCACGTGAAGATCAGCTCCGGCCTCGGCAAGGTGGACTATGTCATCATCAACGCCGCCGAGTGCGAGCCCTACATCACCGGCGACCACCGCACCATGCTGGAGCGGCCCGAGCAGGTCATCAAGGGCGCCACCCTGCTGGCCAAGTGCTTCGGTGTGGAGCACGTGTACATCGGCGTGGAGGCCAACAAGCAGAACGCAGCCGACGTGCTGAACAAGACCATCGACGAGCTGAAGGCCCCCGTGGTGGTGGAGGTCCTGCATACCCGCTACCCCCAGGGCGCTGAAAAGCAGCTGTGCCAGGCCATCTCCGGCCGTCAGGTTCCCTCCGGCAAGCTGCCTGCCGATGCAGGCTGCTGCATCTTCAACCTGAACACCACCTGCGCCATCTATAAGGCCGTTTACACCGGTATGCCCGTTGTCAGCAAGGTGGTCACCGTGTCCGGCTCCGGCGTCATCGAGCCCAAGAACCTCGAGTGCCCCATCGGCACCCCCATCACCGCCCTGTTCGATGCCTGCGGCGGCCTGAAGGACGAGACCTATAAGCTGATCATGGGCGGCCCCATGATGGGTCTTGCCCAGTATAACCTGGACGTCACCGTGGGCAAGGGCACCGGCGCTATGCTGGCCTTCGCCGGTGATGAGGAGCAGTACGAGGAGAATCCCCAGTGCATCCGCTGCGGCAAGTGCGTGGGCGTGTGTCCCATGCGGCTGGAGCCCGTGTTCATGTATAAGTACCTGATGAAGGGCGACGTGGACACCTGGCAGAACACCCTCCACGGCATGGACTGCATCGAGTGCGGCGCCTGCGCCTATACCTGCCCCGCCCGTCTGCCCCTGACCCACGCCTTCCGCATGGGCAAGCAGAAAGTCAACAATGCAAGAATGGCCGCCAAGGCCAAGGCAGAGGCCGAGAAGGCCGCCGCCGAAAAGAAGGAGGCGTAAACCATGACCGATTACAAGAATTTGAAGCTGATCGCGTCCTCCTCCCCCCACATCCGGTCCAACGAGAGCACCCGGACCATCATGATGGACGTGATCATTGCCATGATCCCCGCTCTGATCATGAGCGTGTTCGTCTTTGGCTTCCGGGCCCTGGCCCTGACCCTGGTGTCCGTGGCCGCCTGCGTGTTCTGGGAGTGGGGCTATCGCAAGCTCCTGAAGAAGCCCCAGTCCATCGGCGACCTGTCCGCCGTGGTCACCGGTATGCTGCTGGCCTTTGTGTGCCCCCCCACGCTGCCCTATTGGATGATCATCATCGGCGCGTTCTTCGCCATCGTGGTGGTCAAGCAGCTGTTCGGCGGCATCGGCTGCAACTTCATGAACCCCGCTCTGGTGGGCCGTGCCGTTCTGCTGGCCAGCTATGCCACCGCCATGACCACCTGGGCCGTGCCCATGAGCAAGCTGTCCATCTTCGGCTCCAACGCTGACGCCGTTACCTCCTCCACCCCCCTGGCCATCATGAAGGGCGGCGACCTGGCCTCCCTGACCAGCAACTACTCCGTGGTGGATATGTTCCTGGGCCGCATCGGCGGCTCCCTGGGCGAGGTTTCCGCGCTGATGCTGCTGCTGGGCGGCGTGTACCTGGTGATCCGCAAGGTCATCTCCTGGCACACCCCCGTGGCTTTCATCGCCACCGTGGCCGTCCTGTGCCTGATCTCCGCCCCCGCCGGTATCTCCGCCGTGGACTACATGCTCTATAACGTCTTCGGCGGCGGCCTGATGCTGGGCGCCATTTTCATGGCCACCGACTATGCCACCTCTCCCGTCACCAAGCCCGGCCAGATCATCTTCGGCATCGGCTGCGGCCTGCTGACCTGCTTCATCCGCCGCTTCGGCTCCTATCCCGAGGGCGTCTGCTATTCCATCCTGATCATGAACTGCACCACCTGGCTGCTGGATAAGTACATCCGGCCCAGCATTTACGGTGCTCCCAAGAAAGAAAAGAAGGAGGCGGCTGCAAAATGAAGATCTCCGGTAAGTTTATTCTGAAGGTCGCCGGCACCCTGACTGTTATCTCCCTGGTGGTGGCCTTGCTGCTGGGCCTGGTCAACGGCGTCACCAAGGACAAGATCGCCGCCATCGAAGCGGAAAAGACCCGGGTGGCCATGAGCGCCGTTGTCCCCGAGGGCAGCGAGTTCACCGACGCCCTGGAAATTCCCCAGGCCGCTATTGATGCCGCCAAGGCACAGGGCGGCACCGTCAGCGAGCTGTACGGCGTCACCAACGGCGGCGCAGAGGCCGGCTATGTGGCCAAGGTTGCCGCTTCCGGCTCCCAGGGCACCATCACCATGATGGTGGGCATCGACGCCAACGGCGCCATCACCGGCATCTCCGTGGTCAGCCACTCCGAGACCTCCGGCATCGGCACCAAGGTGGTCGAGAACAAGCCCAATGCCGCCGGTACCCCCGTGCTGGATCAGTTCATCGGCATGTCCGGCGCCGGCACCCTGGCGGTGGGCAGCAACATCACCGCCATCTCCGGCGCCACCGTTTCCACCAAGGGCATCACCATGGGCGCCAACGCCGCCCTGGCTGCCGTGGAAGCTCTGGGCTAAGAAAGGAGGAGCTGCAATATGAACTTTGGCAAGCAATTCAAGGAGGGCCTGATCACCCAGAACCCCGTGCTGGTGCAGCTGCTGGGTATGTGCTCCACCATGGCCATCACCACGTCGTTCTTCAACGGCCTGGGCATGGGCGTGTCCGTTCTGATCATCCTGACCCTTTCCAACATCTTCATCGCGCTGCTGCGCAAGATCATCCCCAATGAGGTCCGTATCGCCTGCTTCATCGTGGTCATCGCCGGCTTCGTTACCTGCGTGGACCTGCTGCTGAAGGCCTTCGTTCCCGCCCTGTCCAACTCCCTGGGCGTGTTCATCCCCCTGATCGTGGTGAACTGCATCATCCTGGGCCGTGCCGAGGGCTTCGCCTCCAAGAACGGCATCGGCGCTTCCGCCGTGGACGGCATCTGCCAGGGCGTCGGCTATACGCTGGTCCTGATCGTCATGTGCGTGGTCCGTGAGCTGCTGGGCTCCGGCAAGTTCGGCGGCGGCCTGCTGGGCGGCGGCGGACTGGGCAGCGCGCCCGGCATCGTCATCTTCCCTGAGGAATTCGGCATCAAGCTGCTGACCCTGCCGGTGGGCGGCTTCCTGACCCTGGGCGCTCTCATCGCTGCGATGCAGTGGGCCCTGGCCAAGAGCGAAAAGAAAAAGGAGGCCAAGTAAGCTATGTCTGTTACGACTCTGCTCGCCATCTCCCTTGGCGCTATTCTGACCAATAACTTTATTTTCTCCCAGTTCCTGGGCATCTGCCCCTTCCTGGGCGTGTCCAAGAAGATCGACACCGCAGTGGGCATGGGCGCCGCCGTGACCTTCGTTATGGGTCTGGCCTCCGCTTTCTGCTATCTGGTGAACCTGATTCTGGTGCCGCTGCACCTGGAGTTCATGCAGACCGTGGCCTTCATCCTGGTCATCGCCGGTCTGGTGCAGTTTGTGGAAATGTTCCTGAAGAAGAACATCCCCACCCTGTACACCGCCCTGGGCGTGTACCTGCCCCTGATCACCACCAACTGCGCCGTGCTGGGCGTGGCCCTGCTGAACGTGCAGAACGACTACAATTTCATCAGCTCCGTGGTTTACGGCATCACCGGCGGTCTGGGCTTCCTGCTGGCCATCTTCCTGTTTGCCGCCGTCCGCGAGCAGCTGGAGGTCTCCAGCGACATCCCCAAGTCCTTTGAGGGCTTCCCCATCGCGCTGGTCACCGCCGGCCTGATGGCTCTGGCCTTCATGGGCTTCAGCGGCCTGAAGGTCTGGTAAGGAGGAAAAATTATGGATTTTACTACTGTCATTTGGGCCGTTGTGGTCCTTGGCGCCCTTGCCATTGTGTTCGGCCTGATCCTGGCGGTGGCCGCCAAGGTCTTTGAGGTGGAGGTGGATCCCCGCCTGCCCGAGATTCAGGCCTGTCTGGCCGGCGCCAACTGCGGCGGCTGCGGTTATCCCGGCTGCGGCGGCTGCGCTGAGGCCATCCTGGCCGGTAAGGCTCCCATCAACGCCTGCGCCCCTGCCGGGGCCGAGGGCGCTGCCAAGATCGCTGCCATCATGGGCATGGAGGCTCCCACCGGCGAAAAGATGGTGGCTCACGTGCTGTGCAACGGCGGCGTCAATGCGGTGAAGAACTTCGAGTATCGCGGCATCAACGACTGTCTGGCCGCCACTAAGGTCCTGGCCGGCGACGCCCTGGCCTGCAAGTACGGCTGCCTGGGCTTCGGCTCCTGCGTGGCCGCCTGTAAGTTCGACGCCATCCATGTGGGCGAGAACGGCGCGGCCGTGGTGGACAAGGAAAAGTGCACCAACTGCGGCGCCTGCCGCGAGGCATGCCCCCGGAAGCTGATCGTGGAGGTCCCCTACTCCAAGAAGGTGTTCGTCAACTGCTCCAACAAGGACAAGGGCCCCGCCGTCACCAAGGTCTGCGCCAACTCCTGCATCGGCTGCGGCCTGTGCCAGCGCACCTGTAAGTTCGACGCCATCCACGTGGTCAACAACGTGGCCGTCATCGACTATGCCAAGTGCAAGGGCTGCACCATGTGCGCCAAGGCCTGCCCCCGCAACGCCATTGAGCCCATCCCCACTCCCGAGGAGAAGGAGAAGTTCAAGGCCGCGCAGAAGGCTGCCGCCGAGAAGAAGGCTGCTGCCGCCAAGGCTGCTGCTGAAAAGGCTGCCGCCGAGAAGGCTGAGTAATTATCCCCGTAGCTGTCACAAGCGCCCCATGCGGCTTTGCCGCATGGGGCGCTTCAGCTTGTTCCAAAAGGGTATTTGCCGCCCGCTGGCGGCAAGCTCTACGGGGCTTTGGGGGGACAAGAAAACCGCCCCGCAGAAGTAGTCTGCGGGGCGGGGGAGAGGCGGTGATTCAGTTGACGATGACAAAGCAGCTGACGCTCTGGTCGCCTACGGTAGCCTTCAGGATGGTCTTGCCCTTGGCAACGGCTGTGACCAGGCCGTTGGCGTCCACAGTGGCGATCTTGGTGTCCTCAATGGTCCAGGTGACGGTCTGCTCCGTGCCGTCCACGCGCATCTGGACGGTGGAGCCGACCCTGGCGGAGAACTCGTTGATGGTCTCGCCCTTGTTCTGATAGATAGAGCGCAGGCCCAGCTTCTCCTCGGGCGGCTCCGGCAGGGGAGTGGCCACGTTGACGGTGCAGGCGGCGGACTGGGAGCCGTCGGCGGTGGTGACGGTGATGGTGGCGGTGCCGGGGATTCCGGCGGTGACCAGGCCGGTGTCGTCCACGGTGGCCACGTTGGTGTCGCTGCTGGTCCAGAGGACGTCCTCTGCGCCGGTGACGGTGAGGGTGGCGGTTTCCGCCTGGTTCAGGTTCAGGGTGGTCTGGTCCAGGGTCAGGGGCGTTGTGGGAGCGGGATCCGGCTCCACCACGGCGGGATCATCGGGCTTTTCGGCATTGCCCTTGCCGCCGAACAGCAGCACGCCCACCAGCACCGCGGCCAGCACCACCACCAGCACCATGGCCGGGCCCAGAATGCTGGGAGCCCTGCGGCGGCGGGTGACCTTGCGGCGGGGCGCGGCGGCCCGGCCCTTCAGGGCCTCGTCCTCCTGGCAGAAGGGGCAGGTTCTATAGCTGTCGGAGTACATTTCTCCGCATTTGGGGCACTTGATGAGCTTCATGATCTATATCCTCCATTGGAAAACACCGAAAGTGGGCGAAAATTATACCCTACTATCATACTCATTTTCCCGGGCCGCGTCAACTGAAATCCTTGGAAGTTCATGCTTTTTTTACAAGTTCCCTTGCAATATGCCGGGAAGTTTTTTATAATGTATGCAGAATATACGCTTATGCGGGAGGCAGAGATATGAACACCATCTTCATCGGCATCGCCGGGGGCACCGGCAGCGGCAAAACCACCCTCACGGAGCACCTGGTGTCCCGGTTCGGCGACGATATCGCCGTGGTGCACCACGACAACTACTATAAGCGGCAGGACTGCTCCTTCGAGGAGCGCTGCAAGCAGAATTACGACCACCCGGACGCCTTCGACACGGACCTGATGATCCAGGACCTGAAAAAGCTGAAGGCGGGCCAGACCATCTACTGCCCCGTGTATGACTACGCGCTGCACAACCGCACCGACCAGACCGTGGAGATCAGGCCCGCCAAGGTGATCATCGTGGAGGGCATCCTGATCTTCCAGAACAAGGAGCTGCGGGACCTGCTGGATATCAAGATCTTCGTGGAGACCGACGCCGATGTGCGCATCCTCCGCCGGGCCCTGCGGGACGTGGAGGAGCGGGGGCGCTCCATGCAGTCGGTGGTGACCCAGTATCTGACCACGGTGAAGCCCATGCACGAGCAGTTCGTGGAGCCCACCCGGAAGTATGCCGACATCGTGGTGCTGGAGGGGGGCCACAACCTGGTGGCCCTGGACCTGATCATGCAGCGCATCGCCAACCACATCGCGGAGAACTGACGTGAAGGCGGTCCGTTACGCCGGGGCGGCTGTGTGCCTGGCTCTGGCGGCGTATTTCATGGCCCCGCTGGTCATGGGCATCCTGCACATCGGCATGGTGTATCCGGCGGCGCTGCTGGCCCTGGCGGCGGCTATGCTCCTGCGGCCCCGGTGGTTCCGGCGGCTTCCCCGGTGGCTGCGGCGCACCGGCGGGGCCTTGCTGGGGGCGGGACTGGCCCTGCTGGCGGCGGTGCTGGTGATGATGGCCGTCCAGGCCGGGAACCGGCCCGGGCCGGAGGACTGCACCGTGGTGGTGCTGGGGTGCCAGGTGTCCGCCAACGGCGAGCCCACGGTGATGCTCCGGGACCGCATCGACGCGGCGTATGACTATCTGACCGCCCATCCGGAAAGCCGGTGCGTGGCCTCCGGCGGGCAGAACGACAACGAGCCCATCTCCGAGGCGGCCTGCATCCGCAACACCCTGGCGGCCCGTGGCATTGACCCGGACCGCATCCTGCTGGAGGACCGGTCCCGGTCCACGGAGGAGAATCTGCGCTTCACGGCGGAGATCATCCGGCAGCAGGGGCTTAACCCCCGGGTGGCCATCGCATCGGATAATTTTCACCAGCTGCGGGCCTCGGTATGGGCCAGGCGCTGCGGCCTGGAGGCGGAGTCCCTGGGCTGCGCCAGCTGGTGGCCCCTGGGTCCGGGCTATTGGGCCCGGGAGGCCGTGGCCGTGGTGGTGCTGGAGGTTGGAAGTCTGCTGCAGGGAGGATAAGATTCAGGCGGGGAACGGCGGAAACGCCGTTCCCCCGTTGACCCTTGGCTCCCCCTTTGGGGGAGCTGTCGGCGCAGCCGACTGAGAGGGAAAATCGGAAGCCCCTACAGGCCCTCTCAGTCACCTTCGGTGACAGCTCTCCCAGAGGGAGAGCCAAGTAGGGCGCGTTGACCGGCGGCGGGCCGCGTTCACACTGGTTTCATCGGGCGGACGACATGTCCGCCCGTTTTTTGGCATTTTTACGGCAACAAGGCATCTGTCATGACATAAAATCGAAAACTGCCAGCCATAAGCCGAACGAAATACCGAAAACGTTACCAATGATTATCGTTATCGAAACAGCGTTTTTTCGACTTGATTTTTTCGGGTTTTTATGCTATATTAGCACGTAAGAAAGTAAGGGCGGAGAAGAACGGATTCCGCCTTTGGGAGGGGGCGCCGGCGTGGGCTTGTACATCGGAAAAATGGACCGCAAATGGCTGTCGCGGGTGCTTATCATCATGCTGGCGGATATTCTGGGGATTCTGGGGTCGTATCTGCTGGCCCTGTGGGCCCGGTTCGACCTCCACTTCATGGATATTCCGCCGGAGTTTCTGCAGGGATATCTGAGCACCATCTGGTGGTGGGTACTGATCTGCCTGGCGGTGTTCTGGTTATGCAACCTCTATAACAGCATCTGGCGGTTTGTCAGCGTGGACGCGCTGATGCGGATCATCCTGGCCTATGTCATCCTGGGCGGGCTGAGCTTCGGGTGCGTGAAGCTGTTCCACATTGTGATGCCCCGGTCGTACTATGTGTGGGGCCTGCTGTGCAGCTTCTTTATCACCGCCGGTATCCGATTTTTCTATCGGGGCGTGCGGTATCTGCGCAACCGGGTGCCCGGCAGCCAGAAGGGAACCGAAAACGTGATGATCATCGGCGCGGGCCAGGCCGGGCGGCAGCTGATCCGGGAATACGCCGTCAGCAGTCATCTCAACAGCCGGGTGGCCTGTCTCATCGACGACAACCCCGCCAAGCGCGGCCGGATTCTGGAGGGCGTGCGCATTGTGGGCGGCCGCCGGGACATTCCCCAGGCTGTGAAACGGTACGACATCCGCAAGATCATCTTCGCCATCCCGTCCCTGCAGGGGGCCGGGCGGCAGGAAATTCTGAACATATGCAGCAAAACCGGGTGCCAGATCCAGGTGGTGCCGGGCATCTATCAGTTGGTCAAGGGCGAGGTCACCATCAGCAAGCTCCGCCGGGTGGAGCTGCAGGACCTGCTGGGCCGGGACCCCATCCGGGTGAACCTGGGGGAGATCTGCGGCTATATCAACGACAAAACGGTGCTGATCACCGGCGGCGGCGGGTCCATCGGCAGCGAGCTGTGCCGCCAGATCGCCCGGCACAAGCCCCGGCGGCTGGTGATCTTCGACATCTACGAAAACAACGCCTACGACATCCAGATGGAACTGCGCCGGGAGCACCCGGAGCTGACGCTGGACGTGTGCATCGGTTCCGTCCGGGACCGGGGACGGGTGGACGATCTGCTGGACACCTATCAGCCGGACCTGATCTTCCACGCGGCGGCCCACAAGCATGTGCCGCTGATGGAGGACAGCCCCAACGAGGCCATCAAGAACAACGTATTCGGTACATACAACATGGCCCAGTCCGCCGCGGCCCACGGGGTGAAGCGCTTCGTGCTGATCTCCACGGACAAGGCCGTGAACCCCACCAACATCATGGGGGCCTCCAAGCGCCTGTGTGAGATGGTGGTGCAGATGATGGACCGGCGCAGCGACACGGAGTTCGTGGCGGTGCGGTTCGGCAACGTCCTGGGCAGCAACGGCAGCGTGGTGCCGCTGTTTGAGCGGCAGATCGCCTGCGGCGGGCCGGTGACCGTGACCCATCCGGAGATCACCCGGTTCTTCATGACCATCCCCGAGGCGGTGTCCCTGGTGCTGCAGGCGGGATACTATGCCAAGGGCGGGGAAATCTTCGTGCTGGATATGGGCCAGCCGGTGAAGATCGACGACATGGCCCGGCAGCTGATCCGCCTGTCCGGCTTCGAGCCGGATGTGGACATCCCCATTATCTACACCGGTCTGCGGCCGGGGGAGAAGCTGTATGAGGAACTGCTGATGGACGAGGAGGGCCTGCAGGATACTGCTAACCGGCTCATCCATGTGGGACGCCCCATCGACATGGACGACGAGGCCTTCTGCCGCCAGCTGGGGGTCCTGGAGCGGGCCTGCCGGCACAACAGCCCGGACATCCGCCGCTGCGTGGCGGACATGGTGCCCACCTATCACCCCAAGAAAGACTGACAGGCTATAGAAGCCTCGCAGAGTTTGCCGCCCGCAGGCGGCAAATCAAGTGAGATCATTTTCGCCCGGGGCGTGTACCTGGGCGAAAATTCTTCTCAGTTTGCAAGTGTGGAATTTGTTCGCCCCTGGCGAACAAATTATGCGCGCGGCAGACTGCAAGCCTTTTGTCCAAAAAGGGCTTTGCCCTTTTTTAATAAACTCAGGGACCCCGCCATTTGGCGGGGTCCCTGAGTTTTTCACTGGTGCGTTTATTCCTCAAAATCGAAAATGGCCTTCTTTTCCAGCAGGGGGCCGAAGCGGTCCTTCCACCGGTGGTGCATGGGGGACACATCATAGGCCGCCAGGGCCGCCGGGTCCATGTCCAGCCGGATCAGCACGTGATACCGGTTCTCCCGGTCCACGCAGTTATGGAATACCTCCGCGCCCCGGACGCCGGGAATGTCCCCGGCTGCGGAAAAAATCTCCCGGATCTCCGGCAGATACGCCCGCCAGTCCCCGGCGTCAGCCCGGAACCGGGCCAGAATGCAGTGCTTCATGCCGCAGCCCCCTTACAGGCCGACATACGGCAGGATCAGGCCCAGGATCATGACAATGGCCATCAAAAGGGCCACACCCATGGCCACATAACGGGTCCAGTTTTGCTTTTTCATGGGGTTTCCTCCTTTGGAATCACACGCTTGATGCTTTTTTCCACCTTGCGCCGGGGGGCCAGCACCTCGTGGCCGCAGCCGGTGCACCGCAGGCGGATGTCCATCCCCACACGCAGCACCTCCCACCGGCGGCTGCCGCAGGGGTGGTCCTTTTTCAGTTCAACGATATCATGGAGCTTCAGGTCCATTGGCTGCCCGCCTTTCCGGTTCACGATTTCTTGATGTCCTCCCAGTACCGCCGGGCGGCCTGTTCGGTCTTGTTGTCGCCGTATTGGTAATAGGTCACGTCCCCCAGGGCCTCCGGCAGATACCGCTGGGCCACATAGTGGTGGGGGTAGTCGTGGGGATAGCGATAGGCCGGGGCCATGCCGCTGCCGGTGCTGTCGGCGTGGACGTTCTGCAGGTGCCGGGGCACCTGGCCCACCCTGCCCCGGCGGATGTCGTCCATGGCGGCGATGATGGCGTTGTGGGCGGAGTTGGACTTGGGAGCCGTGGCCAGCAGAATGGCCGCCTCCGCCAGAGGCAGTCTGGCCTCCGGCAGGCCCAGCTCCCGGGCGGCGTCCACGCAGGCCTTGGTAACGGCCATGGCCTGGGGATAGGCCAGCCCCACGTCCTCGGCGGCGATGACCAGCAGCCGCCGGCAGGGGGACAGCAGGTCCCCGGCCTCCAGCAGCCGCCCCAGGTAATACACCGCCGCGTCCGGGTCGGAGCCCCGGATGGACTTCTGCAAGGCGGACAGCAGGTCGTAATGCTCGTCCCCCTCCCGGTCATAGCGCATGGCGCTGCGCTGGGAGGCCTGGGCGGCGTCCGCCGCCGTGATGCGCAGACCTCCGTCCACCGGCCGGGCGGCCCGGTCCAGCAGCTCCACGGCGTTGACGGCCTTGCGCACGTCGCCGCCGCACCCGGCGGCGATAAGCCCCGGCACCTCCTCCTCCCAGGTCAGGGGCAGGGGACTGCGGCTGCGGACAATGTCCAGGGCCCGCAGCACGGCGGGCAGAGTCTCCTCCGCCGTCAGGGCCTTGAACTCGAACACCGTGCTGCGGGACAGCAGGGCGTTGTACACATAGAAATAGGGATTCTCCGTGGTGGAGGCGATGAGGGTGATCTTACCGTTTTCCATGAACTCCAGCAGGCTCTGCTGCTGCTTCTTGTTGAAATACTGGATCTCGTCCAGGTACAGCAGCACCCCGTTGGGGGCCAGCATGGTGTCCACATCGGCGATGATGGCCTTCACGTCCTGCAGGGACGCCGTGGTGGCGTTCAGGTGATACAGGGCCTTCTCCGTGCGCTTGGCGATGATGGAGGCGATGGTGGTCTTGCCGGTGCCGGAGGGTCCGTAGAAGATCATGTTGGCGGAGGTCCCGCCCTCGATGAGGCGGCGCAGCAGGGCGCCGGGGCCCAGCAGGTGCTTCTGTCCCGCCACCTGATCCAGGGTCTGGGGCCGTATTTCGTCTGCCAATGGCCGCATAGCGGCACCTCCTTCCGGGAAAATCACAGCTATTATACCACATCCCGCCGTCCTTTGCACCCCCCGATTTGCATTTTTCCCGGCAGTCTGGTACAATAGGGGGCGAGGTGATCTGTTATGAAATCTCCCCAGGAGGTGGCCGCCATCATCCGGCGGCTGAAGGAGCTGTATCCCGACGCGGCGTGTTCCCTGGACTATGGAAAGGACTATGAGCTGCTGTTTTCCGTGCGCCTGGCGGCCCAGTGCACCGACGCTCGGGTGAACCAGGTGACCCCGGCGCTGTTTGCCCGGTTTCCTACCCTGGAGGCCTTTGCCGCCGCCAGCCCGGAGGAGGTGGGGGAATACGTCCGCTCCTGCGGCTTCTGGCGGGCCAAGGCCCGGGATATCGTGGCCTCGGCGCAGATGCTGCTGTCGGATTTCGGCGGCCGGGTGCCGGACAATATGGAGGACCTGCTGCGGCTGCCCGGCGTGGGCCGCAAGACCGCCAACCTGATCCTGGGGGACGTGTACGGCCAGGCGGGCTACGTCTGCGACACCCACTGCATCCGGATCACCGGCCTGCTGGGGCTGACGGACGGGTCCAAGGACCCCCTGAAGGTGGAGCAGCAGCTGCGGGCCTGCATCCCGCCGGAGGAGTCCAGCAATTTCTGCCACCGGATGGTGCTCCATGGCCGGGCGGTGTGCGTGGCCCGGCGGCCCGACTGCGCCGGCTGTACCCTGCGGGACCTGTGCGACTATGGGAAAACCGTCCGGGAGCCGTAAGCGGAAGTAAGAGCGTTTATAACGCAATTTTGCTATGCAAAAGCATAGCAAAAAATAGAATGTGCCATTCCCTCGCCCCTTCGGGGCAACCGGGAATGATGCACAAAACTTCATGCACAGAAGATTTTGCCTGTTTTCGCGGTGCGCCGCACAGTGCATGAAGTTTTATGCCCCGGCGATTGACAGCCGCAGGGGAAAGGGGTATAGTATCGCCGGGAGCCGTCTTCCCCGGAAAATGGCGGCTGTTCGCTTATCTCGGGAGGTGTGTTTGTTGAAGGAGTTGCTTTCTCTGTTTCTGACCTTCGCCAAGGTGGGGGTCATGACCTTCGGCGGCGGCTATGCCATGCTGCCGATCCTGCAGCGGGAGGTGGTGGAGAACAAGGGCTGGGCCACCGATGAGGAGCTGACCGATTACTTTGCCATCGGCCAGTGTACCCCCGGCGTCATCGCCGTGAACACCGCCACGTTTATCGGCCAGAAGCGCCGGGGCATCATCGGCGGCATCGCGGCCACCCTGGGCGTGGTGTTCCCGTCTCTTATCATCATTGCGGCCCTGGCCGGGGTCATCGACGCGTTTTCCCATCTGGCCTGGGTGCAGCACGCCTTTGCCGGGATCCGGGTGTGCGTGTGCGTGCTGATTTTCAACGCCGTGCTGAAGCTGTGGAAGGGCGCGGTGAAGGACGTGTGGGGCCTGGTGATCTTCCTGGTGATCCTGGCACTGTCGGTGTTCACCAAGCTCTCGCCCATTATCTATGTGTTGGCGGCAGCCGTGGCGGGACTTCTCATTAAGAATCTGGGGGCGAAGCGGTCATGATCTATTTGCAGCTGTTTTATGAGTTTTTCAAAACCGGACTGTTCGCCGTAGGCGGCGGTCTGGCCACCCTGCCGTTTCTGTATGACATGGCGGACCGCACCGGCTGGTTCACCCGGCCCCAGCTGGCGGATATGCTGGCGGTCAGCGAGTCCACCCCTGGCCCCATCGGCGTGAACATGGCCACCTATGTGGGCTTTGTCACCCGGGGCATTCCCGGGGCCATTATTTCCACCCTGGGCTTGGTGACGCCGTCCGTCATCGTGATTCTGATCATCGCGGCCTTTCTGAAGGCCTTCCGCCACAACCGCTATGTGGAGGCGGCGTTTTACGGTCTGCGCCCGGCGTCCACGGCTATGGTGGCGGCGGCGGGCCTGTCGGTGGTGGCCATCACCTTGCTGAACACCGGGGCAGCGGGCCTGGCCATCGTCAACTGGAAGGCCCTGGCCCTGGCGGCGGTGATCCTGGTGCTGACCCGGTGGGTCAAGCCCACCAAGGGCCTGCACCCCATCGTGTTCATCCTGGCCTCCGCCGTGGTGGGCGTGGTGTTCAGCTTCTGAAGCCTGACCCTTGCGGGCAGGGAGCGCTGTGCGCTTCCTGCCCGTTTTTTGTATGCTTATGCGCTTTTGGCGGGACCGCGCCTCTGGGCGCGGCGTGACTGCCGAAATGAGGATATAAACGAAATTTAGTTCATATTTCGGGCCAGAGAAGGGAGCCGCTCCTCGCAAAAACGGGATTTTTACCGCTAAGAACGCGTTAAGAAACTTTGAAAAATTAACACATTTTTTATATAGTTCTTATAAAAAACGGCGCTTTTGGCATAAAGAAAGTGAGAAGCGTTGGAATATTTGACGGAACGAACAAATTGCGAGTTCATAATTTGTTCAAATTCCCATCCAGAATCCCATTGCTGAAATCTTGACAATCCGGCCCAAAAACGGTAACATAAAAGAACCAAATCTGAGGAGGTAAATCACCCTAATGGAAAAGAAAGGTACCAAAATAGCGTATTTTATTGCGCTGGCGATCGTTGTGATCGCTCTGGTCATCGCGAAGGTCACCAACGATGGCAGCGGCTTCATCGCTACCGGATGGGCCCTGTTCCCCCCGATCGTGGCCATTGCCCTGGCCCTAATCAGTAAGGAAGTGTATTCTTCCCTGTTCCTGGGCTGCCTGGCCGGCGCTCTGCTGCTGGCGAATTTCCAGCCCTGGCAGATGGTGGTGAATTTTGTCGGCGCCGGCGAGGGCGTGGGCATGATCAATGCCATCGACATCTCCATCCTGATCTTCCTGGTGATGCTGGGCATCATGGTGGACCTGATGAACAAGGCCGGCGGCTCCGCCGCCTTCGGCCGCTGGGCCTCCAAGGCCGTCACCACCCGCCGCGGCGCGCAGCTGCTGACCATGCTGCTGGGCGTGCTGATCTTCATCGACGACTATTTCAACTGCCTGACCGTGGGCGCCGTCATGCGTCCCGTCACCGAGAGCCACAGGATCTCCCGGGCAAAGCTGGCCTACATCATCGACGCCACCGCCGCCCCCGTGTGCATGCTGGCCCCCGTGTCCTCCTGGGCTGCCGCCGTTGCCTCCTATGTGCCCGATGGCTTCCCCGGCTCCCGCATCAGCATGTTCCTGAGCCAGATTCCCTGGAACTATTACTGCATCCTGACCCTGATCATGGTCATTGTCATTTCCGTGCTGAACATTGACTACGGCCCCATGCTGACCCATGAGTACAATGCCCAGGTGAAGAACGACCT
Organism: Brotocaccenecus cirricatena; assembly: GCF_020687045.1. Lineage (NCBI taxonomy): Bacteria > Bacillati > Bacillota > Clostridia > Eubacteriales > Oscillospiraceae > Brotocaccenecus > Brotocaccenecus cirricatena. The sequence continues at coordinate 5,447 of NZ_JAJEPW010000018.1, read as the reverse complement.
GTTCACCACCCCCGAGCGTCCCTTTGAAGGCGCCGACGACTACGAGGAAGGCACCAAGCACTCCTCTGTGCTGGACCTGCTGCTGCCCGTTATCGTCCTGATCGCCCTGTGCATCATCGGCCTGATCTGGACCGGCGGTGTGTTCGACACCGAGAGCGACAACTATCAGAACTTCGTCATGGCCTTCTCCGACGCTTCTGCCGGTCCCGGCCTGTGCCTGGGCTCCATCGTGGCCCTGGTGTTCACCTTCGTGTACTACTGGCTGCGGGGCCTGATCAAGTTTGAGAAGTCCATGGAGTCCATCCCCAACGGCTTCATCCAGATGATCTCCCCCATCCTGATCCTCTGCTTCGCCTGGACCCTGTGCGGCCTGTGCCGTGACGATGGTCTGCAGGTCGGCGAGTTCGTTCGCGGCGTCATGGCCAACACCGGCTCCCTGGCCAAGTTCCTGCCCGCCGTCATCTTCATCGTGGCCTGCTTCATTGGCTTCGCCACCGGCACCTCCTGGGGCACCATCGGCATCATGGTCCCCCTGGTCTGCGCCGTGTTCGACTGGTATGATCAGTCCACCCTGCTGTCCATCGGTCTGGCCGCTTCCTGCGCCGGCGGCGTGTGCGGCGACCACCTGTCCCCCATCTCCGACACCACCATCATGGCTTCCGCCGGTGCACACTGCTTCCATCTGAACCATGTGTCCACCCAGATCCCCTACGGCGTCACCGTGGCTGCCGTGTCCTTCGTCAGCTTCATCATCGCCGGTCTGGTGCAGAACGTTGTGGTCTGCATGATCATCGCCGTGGCTCTGATGATCGGCACCCTGCTGGTGATCCGCGCCATCGTGGCCAAGAAGCACACCGGTATCTTCCAGGAAATGGCCAACGCCGGCAAGGCTATGGCCAAGTAAGCAAGTCCCTGCTCATTCAAAAACAGGTCCGCTGCGGCGGACCTGTTTTTTTCTTTGCCGCAAGCCCTTGCGGCTGCGCCGTGCCGGGGATGCATTCGCAGGCGGTCATACCGGGTCGCATTAGAAAAAATCATGTGAATTTTGTCAAAAATTCCTTGCTTTTTTGGTGAAAAAGGTATAAAATATTCGGGAAGAATTTCTGGGAGGACTGGATCAATATATGAGCAACCCCTATAAGACCCGCGAGGGCGGGGCCACCGTCACGGTGTTCGTGCCCTACGACTGCAACAACCACTGCCCCTTCTGCATCAACAAAAAGGAATACGCCGACTGCACCGGCTTCAGCCTGGACGCCATTCTGGACAGCATCCGCACCATGGACGCCATCACCCCCCGGTGCGACTTTGTGTTCACCGGCGGCGAGCCTCTGGCCAATCTGGAGGCCCTGCAGAAAATGCTGGACGCCATCCCCACCACCCACAAGGTGTATATCAACACCACCTTCCCGGTGCAGACCGGCTTCTACACGGCGGAGGAGATGCTGGACTTTACCCGCCGCAACCGGGACAAGATCACCTGCATGAACATCTCCCGCCACCTGGTGAAATATGTGGAGGAGAGCCCCGACCAGGTGCTGGGGCAGATCGCCTGTCCCACCCGCATCAACTGCGTGCTGTATAAGAAGTACCCGGCGGAGAAGCTCCCCCAGTATGTGGAGCGGTTCCTGCCCTACGGCATCCCCATCCAGTTCCGGTACGACTATACCGAGACCACGCCGAAGAACCTGTATGACCAGGACCATGACCCCATTCTGCAGGACCTGAAGCGGCTGTTCACCTATCGGGGGCTGGACGGCTGCCGCATGCGCAACGGCTTCCACTTCGAGTATAAGGGCCTGCACATGACCTATCACAAGACCCTGCCCTATTCCACCATTGCGGAAACCGGGGACGACGGCGTGACCTATGACATTCTGTACGACATTCTCATCAAGCAGAACGGCGAGATCCACTCCGACTGGACCGGCGTGAAGATGGACGTGGAGAAATACCGCCGCGTCACCTTTGAGCCCTATGACCTGCGGGTGCTGGAGGGCACCGTGAACTTCTGACACGAACCCAAAAACCGGCTCCGGCGCATCGCGCCGGAGCCGGTTTTTGTTATACTCAGGGCCGTTCTCTGAAAAACGCCTGAATTTCGTCCGCGGTGCAGGCGGCGCTGCCCTGGGCGAAGCCGTCCCGGCCGCCGCCCCGGCTATGGAGGGCCTGGTTCATGTCCCGGATCAGGGGACGCAGGTCCTGCCCCGGGTGGATCACGGCCCAGCGATAGCTGCCGTCGCTGCCGGAGAAAACGGCACACCGGCCGCCGCAGGTGCCGCTGACGGCGTCGCACAGCCGCCGGACGCTGTCCGGCTCCAGGTCCGGCTGCACCAGCAGCACGTTCCCGGCGTTCTGATAGCGCTCCGCCAGCTGCCGGAACGACTGCTCCTCCAGGGCGGCGCAGCGCTCCCGACTCTCCCGCAGCTGCCCCTCCAGCCGCTGCACCGCCGGGAAGGCTGCCAGCGGCTTCACCGACAGGGCCTGGCCGATCCGGCGGCTCTGGTCCCAGGCCCGGGACAGGTAGTCCATGGCCCGGCCGCCGCACAGCAGCTCCAGCCGCACGCCCTCCCGGAGCTTCTGGCAGGACAGGAACTTCACCAGTCCCACCTGGCCGCTGGCGGCCACATGGGTGCCGCAGCAGGCGCAGCAGTCGGCCCCGGGGAACTCCGTGATCCGCACCGGCCCCTCCAGGGCTTTTTTGCTGCGGTAGGGGATGGCGGCCAGCTCCTCCGGGGCGGGATAATAGGCCCGGAAGGGGTGATTTTCCCAGATGTAGCGGTTGGCCCGGGCCTCCACCTCCAGCACCTGGTCCCAGGTCATGGGGGCGTTATAGTCGATGGTGACCACGTCCGCCCCCATGTGAAAGCCCACGTTGTCGCAGGAAAAGGCAGCGCACAGCATACCGCTGACGATGTGCTCGCCGGAGTGCTGCTGCATATGGTCAAAGCGGCGGGACCAGTCGATGGCACCGTGGACGGAGGCCCCCACGGTCAGGGGCCGGTCGCAGGTGTGGAGCACCAGGCCGTCCCGCTCCTGGACGTCCAGCACCGCCGCGCCGCCCAGATCGCCGCGGTCTGCCGGTTGGCCGCCGCCCTCCGGGTAAAAGGCCGTGCGGTCCAGGGTCACAAGATATGTGTCCCCCTTGCCGGGCCGGCAGTCGGTGACGACGGCGTCGAACTCCTTCAAAAATGCGTCCCGGTCATACAGCTTCTCGGTGTCCATGGGGCATCCTCCTCTGATGGTTTTCTCCTATCATGCCACATCCCGCCGGGATTTGCAAGGTTTCCCTTGCCGGTGGGTGGGAAATGTGGTATAATACCCCTGGTTATGCGCCCGTGGCGAAATTGGTATACGCGATGGATTTCGGTGATGTCACCTCAGTGAGGGGTTTTTGTTGTGTGTTGACGCGGGATTTGTGTACCGCCGTTGACAAGCACTTGGAGGGAGGCTCTTATGGCGCAAGCGGCATCAAAAGGAAACTGCTATCTTTGCGGGGGAACAATTTCCAAAACAGCGTTTAAGAAGCATCTGCTGGAAAAGCACAATGATGCTGCCGACGATGCGCAGACGTGCAAGCTGCTGAAGGTGGAGGGCACAGACGAAAAGGCGTATTGGCTGTATCTGGATATGCCGATGAGCGCCACGCTAAAAACGCTCGATCGGTTCCTGCGGGATATCTGGCTGGAATGCTGTGGGCACGAAAGCGCGTTTTTTGTGGGGAACTATGAGCAACTCTCGAAAAACACCATGGTCGGGATGCTGCGCGATGGGAGCAAGCTCCATTATGAGTATGATTTCGGCTCTACAACGGAGCTGACGATCACGGTAGTGGGAACACTGCTGCGCCCGAAGCAGCGCAAATCTGTTCGTCTGCTCGGGAGAAACGAGCCGATCCGCTTCCTGTGCGGAAAATGCGGAAAGGAAGCCGATTGGATCTGCTGTGAATGCGAATGGGAGGATCAGTATCCGTATTTCTGCGAAGACTGCATGGAAAGCCATCCGCACGATTCTGCGCTTCCAATCGTAAATTCTCCGCGTATGGGCGTGTGCGGCTATTGCGGAGAGGACGACGTCTATACCTTTGACCCGGCTCCGTTTTTGAAGTAAAAAATCAGGCGGCCGGCGGACGCTTGCGCCGCCGCTCGCCTGTATATGCGCCCGTGGCGAAATTGGTATACGCGATGGATTTAGGTTCCATTCCGCAAGGGTAGGGGTTCGAGTCCCCTCGGGCGTACCATGCTGAGAACTCCAAGAAAAATCTTGGAGTTCTCTTTTTATCTCTGAAAGCCCTTGTGCCACAACGGCTCTGCGGATTTACGCCCACAAATCCGATTTCTAATTTTTACAAAAATCCTATACTTCTGGAAAAGAGAATGTCAGAAAATAGAGAAAAATATGACATAAATTCTGACGCCGCCAACTGCCTCCGGGCCTTCTGGGGACAGTCCCGGTAATTTCCCCCAAAGCAAAAGAAATCCGAGGGCGGTCCGCCTTCGGATTTTTTGCATTTTTTGAGGGCCTGCGTATAAATCCGCCGCCGCCCGGCCATACTGAGGGCAGAAACGTTCCCCAGGATTTCGGCCCGCCGCAGGCCGGTATATGCGGCTCCGGCCCCAGGCCGGACGGGAAAGGCACCTATGAGCAGATTCGACGGAAAAAAGGTCAAGGCCGTGTTCGGCGGCAAGGGCTTCTACATAGCCCTTGCCCTCTGCCTGCTGGCAGCCGGTATTGTCGGCTATTACACCCTGCTGCGGCCCCAGGCCCCGGCAGAGCCCGCATCCAACCCCGCCTCCAACGTCCCCGATGACCGGGACAACGCCTGGGTGGCCCCGGCGGTGCAGCCGGAGGAGAATGTCCCCGCCGCCCCTCCGGCGGAGGAGACGCCCATCTCCGACCCCCAGGACCTGCTGCCCCAGGTCATGTCCCCGCTGGACGGCACCACGGTAACGGTGTTCAGCGTCACGGAGCTGATGTATGACGAGACCATGGCGGACTGGCGCACCCACAACGGCATCGACATCCAGGCCTCGGAGGGGGACTCCGTCCGCACCGCCGCCGGCGGCACGGTGCTGTCGGTGAAGGACGACGAGCTGATGGGCACCACCGTGGTGATCCAGCACGGCGGCGGCTATACCACCCAGTACAGCTGTCTGCAGAAGGATCCGCCGGTGCAGGAGGGGGACCAGGTGGCCGCCGGTGACGTCATCGGCCTGGTGGGGAGCACCGCCTCCGCCGAGGGCAGCATGGGCCCGCACCTGCACTTCTCTGTGTCCAAGGACGGCCAGGTCATCGACCCGGCGGACTATGTGAATTGACCCAAGCGGCCCGGCAGGGAGTTTTCTCCCGGCCGGGCCGCCTTTCATATCCTGTAGGTTTGTCAAACATATTGGACAGCGAACTCATTAGGCAAGAGCCAGCGGAGGGGTCTCATGGGCAAGTTGTTG
>NZ_JAJEPW010000017.1:0-55528 GCF_020687045.1 Brotocaccenecus cirricatena | reverse complement strand
CATAAAACCCGGGCGGGCCGCGCAGGGGCACGCCCGGTTTTTGCAGATTCCGGTCAGATTTTGATCAGCTCATACTCCCGGCTGCCCATGCCCAGCTTTTCGGCGTGCTCCAGGCAGCTCATCCAGTCCGTCTCCGGATGGAGATGGTGGAAGTGGTCATGGCCGCAGTCCCCGGCGGCAGCGGCCCCCGGCAGGGGCGGCTGGGCGTTTACCGCGTCGGCGCAGGCCATGTCCAGGGCCACCGGGTCAAAGCTGGCGAACATGCCCACGTTGGGGATGATGGCCGCGTCGTTCTCCGGATGGCAGTCGCAGTTGGGGGACACGTCGATGACCAGGCTGATGTGGAAGCAGGGCCGCCCGTCCACCACCGCCTGGGCATATTCGGCGATCTTGCGGTTCAGATTGGTGACCGTCTCGTCCCAGTTCACCCGGATGGCGTCCCGGGGACAGACGGCGATGCACCGGCCGCAGCCCACGCACCTGCTGTGGTCGATGGTGGCCTTGCGGTCCGTAACGGTGACGCCGCTGTGGGCGCAGATCCGGGTGCAGGCGCCGCAGCCCACGCAGTGGTCCTGGGCCACATGGGGCTTCCCGGCGTTGTGCTGCTCCATCTTACCGGCCCGGCTGCCGCAGCCCATGCCGATGTTCTTCAGCGCGCCGCCGAAGCTCGCCTCCTCGTGGCCCTTGAAATGGGTCAGGGAGATGAACACGTCCGCGTCCATCACCGCCCGGCCGATCTTGGCCTTCTGCACATACTCGCCGCCGCGCACCGGCACCTCCACCTCGTCGTTGCCCTTGAGGCCGTCGGCGATGATGATCTGGCAGCCGGTGGACAGGGGGGAGAACCCGTTGAGCATGGCGGCGTCCATGTGGTCCAGGGCGTTTTTCCGCCCGCCTACATACAGGGTGTTGCAGTCGGTCAGGAAGGGCTTGCCGCCCCGCTCCTTCACGAAGTCCGCCACGGCCTTGGCCCAGTTGGGCCGCAGAAAGGCCAGGTTGCCGGGCTCGCCGAAGTGCAGCTTGATGGCCGCGAACTTGTCCTCAAAGTCGATCTGGCCCATACCGGCGGTTTTCATCAGCCGGGTCAGCTTCTGGGGCAGATTTTCCCGATAGTCGGCCCGCAGGTCGGCCCAATAAACTTTCGATGCCACTTGGAGATCCTCCTTGAATCTGAGATGGTCATAGTGTATCATATTCCCACGGAATTTGTCACGCTTTTTTGAAGGGAGGCGGTATGTATGCGCCTGCTGACTCATATCGTATCCCCGGAGCAGGAGGGCTGGCCCCTGCGGCGGCTTCTGCGGCAGGAGCTGCGCATTTCCGGCAGCTTCCTGTCCCGGCTGAAATGGCGGCCCGGGGCCATCCTGGTCAACGGACGGCCTGCCACCGTGGCGGCGGTGCTCCACACCGGGGACGCCGTCACCGCCGACGTGTCGGACCTGCCCGGGGACAATCCCCATATCCGGCCGGTGGCCTGGCCCCTGGACATCCTGTGGGAGGATGAGGACCTGCTGGTGCTGAACAAGCCTGCGGGCATTGCCATCCACCCGGCGGCCCTGACGGAGGAGACCGTCACCGTGGCCGGCGCCGTGTGCCACTATCTGGGCCAGGGGAGCTTCCACTGCGTCAACCGCCTGGACCGGGGCACCACCGGGGTCATGGTGGTGGCCAAAACCGGATATGTCCACCGGCTGTGCATGGAGCAGCTCCACTCCGGCGACTTCCGCCGGACCTATCTGGCGGTGTGCAGCGGCGTGCCCAGCCCGGCGGCGGGGTCCATCGACCTGCCCATCGGCCGGGAGCCGGACTCCCTGCTGCGGCGGCGGGTGGACCCGGCGGGTCTGGCGGCCCACACGGACTATGAGACCCTGTGGCAGGGGCCGGACCGGGCCCTGCTGCGGCTGACCCCCGGCACCGGCCGCACCCACCAGCTGCGGCTGCACCTGTCCGCCATTGGCCACCCCCTGCTGGGGGACTGGCTCTACGGCCAGGAGGACCGGGACCTGATCCCCCGCCCGGCTCTGCACTCCCACCGGCTGGAGCTGACCCACCCCGTCACCCGCCGCCGCCTGACGGTAACAGCCCCGCTGCCGGAGGATATGGCCCGGCTCCTGCCGGAAGATATGAACAAATCTTGAAAAATGCAAAAAAAGGGTGGAAATTTTGACAGTGTATAGTATAATAGTCTATACACTGTCAAAACGCCGCGCCCCGGCGCGGAATCTGTTTTCGGAAGCGGGAGGAACGTATGCGGAACATCTGGCGCATCATCAAGGCGGACGCCCGTTCGCTGTTTACGCATTTCTTTGCCCTGGCGGTGGCCCTGGCCATCGCGGTGCTGCCCAGCCTGTACGCCTGGCTGAACATCTATTCCAACTGGGACCCCTACGGCAACACCGGCAACATCAGCATCGCCGTGGCGTCCCTGGATAAGGGCTGGACCGAGGAGGACGGCACCCAGGTCAACAAGGGCCGGGAGGTGGTGGAGGACCTGCGCAGCAGCACCAGCATCAACTGGGTCATTGTGGACACCAAGGAGGAGGCCCAGCAGGGCGTCTATGCCGGGGATTACTACGCCGCCGTGGTCATTGACGAGGACTTCTCCTATAACATGTACCACATGCTGACGGAGTGGACCGGCAAGCCCACCATTACTTATTACGAAAACTATAAAAAGAACGCCGTGGCCACCAAGATCACCGACACGGCGGTGTCGTCCCTGAAAACCACCATCAGCAAGAGCTATCTGGACGTGGTGGTGGACGCCATCTTCCGGGGGGCCAACGACCTGTCCCAGCAGCTGAGCCAGGAGGACCCGGTGGGCTCCGTCCAGGGCCTGCTGGGCCAGACCCGCAGCCTGCTGCGCTCCTGTGCCAAGACCATCGACGCCTTCCAGGCCGCAGGCCAGGACAACAGCAGCTATCGCCAGGACCTGTCGGACCTGGTGGCGAATATCAACCAGAACCGGCCCGACGGCCAGGAGATTCTGGACACTGTGGCCCAGCTGAACCGGAAGGTCCACGCCGCCCTGGACAAGGCTCAGACCGCCCTGGACAAGGCCTTTGACGCGGCGGAGAAGTTCCTCAACGGCATCGACGTGGACGCCCAGCTGCCGGAGATTCAGGAGAACCTCCGGGATGCCGCCCAGACCATGGACGACATGGGCGACAGGCTCATGGCCTGGGCCAAGTCCGTGGCGGTGGAGGCCGGGCCCGTGGGGGCCGAGGCGGCGGCTGCCGCCCAGCGCCTGGCGGACAGCTGCTATCAGCTGCGGGACCGGCTGAACACCCTGGCCGACGGGCTGAAGGAGAATTCCGCCCTGCTGCAGGATACCATTGCCCTGGCGGCCCAGCTGGAGAAGCTGGCGGACACCCTGCTGACCCCGGTGTTTGACGACGTGGTCAACGACGTGAAGAACGTGCTGGATCAGTCCGAGGACCTGCTTCAGGGCTTCCACGGCACCGCGGCGGACACCCGGGACCTGCTGGCGGCGGCCTCCGCGGCGGCAGGGACCTTAGACGGGCTCATGTCCCAGGGGCGCACCGCCATGGGCCAGGCCATCGACAAGCTGGGGAGTCTGTTAGGCGGCCTGGAGGACAGCGACAGCCCCGATTATCTGGATACCCTGCTGGACATTCTGGGGGGCAATCCGGAGGATTACGGCGCCTATTTCTCCCAGATGGTGCAGACCTCCGTGGAGCCGGTGTATCCCATTGATAACTACGGCAGCGCCATGGCCCCCTTCTATTCCGTGCTGGCCATCTGGGTGGGCGGCGTCATGCTGGTGGCCATTCTCAAGCCCCACGCCCGGCGGGAGGGCCTGGTGGCTCCCAAGCCCTATCAGCTGTTTTTCGGCCGGTATTTCCTGTTCTTTGTCCTCAGCCAGATCCAGGCCGCCGTCATCGTGGCCGGTGACCTGCTGGTGCTGAAAATTCAGTGCGTGGAGCCTGCCCTGCTGTTTGCCACCGGAGCCATCACCTCCCTGGTGTTCAGCCTGCTGATCTATTCCCTGACGGTTTCCTTCGGCGACGTGGGCAAGGCCATCGTGGTGGTGGTCATGGTGCTCCAGATCGCCGGGTCCAGCGGCACCTTCCCCATCGAGCTGCTGCCGGACGTGTATCAGAAGATCTATCACATCTTCCCCTTCCCCTATGCCATCGACGCCATGCGGGAGTGCATCTGCGGCCTGTATGGGCTGACCTGGCTGAAGAACATCGGCTGCCTGCTGATTTTCGGCGCGGCGGCCCTGCTCATCGGCCTGTGGGTGCGCAAGCCCTTCATGGGCCTGAACCACTTCATGGAGGAGAAGCTGGAAGAAACCGAAATGCTGTAAGAAAGGAGGACTTCCCATGGACGAAAAGAAATACAGCCAATTGTATCAGGCCCTTTTGCAGGAGGTCCTTCAGTTCCACAACGGCAACCAGCGCCGCATCCGCAAGGGCATGCTGAGCCTGCTGCTGGTGCCGCTGGTGTTCCTGGTGCTGCTGTTCCTGTCGGAGGGCTCCCGGGTGATTTTCCTGCTGCTGTGGATCGTGTCCATGTTCGGCATCGCGGCGTATCTCATCGCCGTGGAATACATCGACTATGAAATGCAGAACAAGGTCAAGAAGATCACCAAAAAAGAGGTGGAGCTGGACCAGCTGACGCCGCTGCCCAGCGCCATGCCCCAGCTGCTGCCCCTGCTGCGGGGCCGGGGCCAGGAGCCGGAGAACGCCTCCGACCCGCCCCAGGAGGAGCAGGAGAGCTTTGCCCAGTCCGCCGCCCAGGCGGAGGAGGATCTGGACCAGCTGCTCCAGGGTCTGCGGGGCGCCGAGGCCGCGCCTGCCGCACCGGAGCCGCAGCCCCGCCCCGGCGAAGCTGCGCAGCAGGAGGACGGCGGCGCCTTCGCCCGCCTGTTCGACGACCAGGCCTGGGACCGGTATTACGGTTCCCCCGAGGCGGAGACGCCTGCGGCGGAGCCGGAATCCGTGACGGAATCCGCGGCGGAGCCCGCCCCCGTTTCCGAGCCTGTTTTTGTCCCGGAGAATCCCACCCCTGTCCCGCCGGTGTCTCAGTCCGCCCCGCAGCCTGCCGCCCCTGACCTGAATCAGACGCTGGCCGGGCTTCAGACGGACGTGCAGCAGCTGGCCCGGGGGCTGGAGTCGCTGTCCCACGAGCTGGGACGCATCTTCCAATATATGGAGCAGCAGGGGAACGGCTCAAAGGAGGAACGGAAATGAAAAATATCTGGAGAATCTTCCGGTCCGACTGGCAGCGCCTTACCGCCAGTGTGGTGGCCGTGGTGGTGGTCATGGGCCTGTGCCTGATTCCGTGCCTGTACGCCTGGTTCAACATTTTCTCCAACTGGGACCCCTATGGCCCGGACTCCACCTCCAACATCCGGGTGGCCGTTACCAGCGAGGACGAGGGCTATGAGCTGCTGGGTCTGAAGCTGAACATCGGCTCCATGGTGCTGGACGGTCTGAAAAGCAACCACCAGATGGGCTGGGACTTTGTGGATTCCCGGGAGGAGGCCCTGGAGGGCGTCCGCTCCGGCAAATACTACGCCGCCCTGATCGTTCCCTCGGACTTCACCGGGGACTTTGTCAGCATTCTGGACACGGACCTGCGGCATCCCCAGATCCAGTATTATGAGAATCAGAAGAAGAACGCCATTGCCCCCAAAATCACCAACAAGGCCAAAACCGCCGTGCAGGACGAGATCAACGCCACGGTGGTGGAAACCGTGACCGACGCCGTTACCACCGTCAGCTCCGTGTGCAAGGCCCTGGGCCTGGACGCCGACGACGTGTCCCAGGGCATCATCGAGAAGCTGGGCAGCGCCCAGCAGAGTCTCCTGGCCCTGGAGAACACCCTGACGGCCATGCAGACCCTGGTGGACCAGACGGACAGCATCCTGGCCTGTGCCGGGGTGGTGTCTGACGACCTGAACAACATCGTCAAAAGCGGCGACCTGTCCGGCGTGCAGGACGCCCTGAACCGGGGCGTGGGCCGCCTGAACGAGGCCGAGGCCGAGATCGCCCGGCAGCTGGAGGACATCGACAACCAGCTGGACGTCATCGCCGCCGACCTGGCCGCCGCCATGGGAACGGCGGAGGACGTGGCGGACTTTCTGGCAGGCCCCGCCCAGCGGCTGGATGAGCGGCTGGCGGAGCAGCAGCAGCGGCTGGAGAAGCTGCGGGACTATGCCGACAACTATCCCGCCATCCAGGAGCGGCTGGGCAACGCCATTTACCACATTGGCGAGCTTCGGGACCTGCTGAAAAAGTTGGAGGACCCCAGCCAGCTGGAGTCCTGGAACCAGGAGGTTCAGGCCAAGCTGGATCAGGTCCGCCAGGACCTGCGGGAGGCGGCTCTGCGCATCAGCGAAAGCGTCAACCAGCGGGTGGAGGAGCTGAACCGGGACGTGCAGGAGAAGCTCCAAGCCGTGCAGAACGTGTTCGACAACGTGTCCGGCGGGCTGACGGCCCTGGGGGATAAGCTGGGCCGGTATCAGGACGCCATCCAGTCCACGGGCACCACCCTGGGCGGGGCCATCCAGCTGTCGGCCACCCTGCGGGGGGACCTGGGGAAGCTGTCGGACGATGTGGAGCGCATTGTCACCAGCGACGGCTTCCGCCGCTTTCTGGACGTGCTGGAAAACAACCCCGAGGAGCTGGCCGGATACCTGTCCGACCCCATCGCCATGGAGACGGTGCCCGTGTATGAAATCACCACCTACGGCAGCGCCATGGCCCCGTATTACATCATGCTGGCCCTGTTTGTGGGCTCCCTGCTGACGGCCACCATGATCCATGTGAACGCCCCCATTCCGCCGCTGCCTCTGCTGCGGCCCTGGCAGCGGTTCTTCGGACGGTATCAGCTGTTCTTCCTGGTGGGCATGGTCCAGGCGCTGGTAACGGGGCTTGGCTGCGTGTACTATATCGGGATGCAGTGCCTGCACCCGGGATTATTCCTGCTGGCCTGCTGCGTGTGCAGCCTGAACTTCACCATGATGAACTTCGCCTTGGTGTACGCCCTGGACAACATCGGCATGGCCCTGTCCGTGATCATCATGGTCATCCAGGTGGCGGGTTCCGGCGGCTCCTATCCCATCGACGTGCTGCCGGAGGTGTTCCAGAAGCTGTATGTTCTGATGCCGTTCCATTACGGCATGGATATGCTCCGGGAGACCATCGCCGGACGGTATGAAAACGTATATTGGACGAATCTGGCTGTGATGGCGGGCATGTGCGTGCTGTTTGCGGCGCTGGGTATGCTGCTGTACTACCCGGCCAGGCCCCTGAACCGCTTGATCGCCCGCAGCAAGGAAAAATCCGGCATCATGTAAAGGAGGACTGCTGCCGATGAACGCAAAGCACGACCTGGCAGAGGCCCTGTGCCAGCTGCTGGAAACCAAAACGTTGGAAAAAATCACCGTCAAGGACATTGTGGCCCGGTGCGGTGTGAACCGCCAGACGTTTTACTATCACTTCCACGACGTATACGACCTGATGCGCTGGATCTTTGAACGGGAGGCCGCCAACCTGGCCCAGACCGTCCGGGAGGCCGGAGGCGACTGGCGGCAGGAGCTGCACACCATCACCGATGTTCTGCGCAGCAAGCGCCACCTGGTGATGAACGCCTACCGCTCCGTGAACCGCCGGGACCTGGAGCGCTATCTGATGCAGGGCTATGGCCCGGTGATCCGCCGGATCGTGGATCAGGCGGCGGTGGGCCTGGACGTGGGGCAGGAGGACCTGGAGTTCGTGTCCCGGTTCTATGCCCGGGGCCTGCTGAGCGGCGTGTTCGACTGGATCGAGTCCGGCATGCCGGAGAACATCGGCGACGATCTGCGCCGGTGCATCCTGCTGCTGGACGGCAGCCTGCCCACCGCTCTGTTGAGCGTCAGCGGAAAGTGAAAAAATATCGTCAAAAGGTCCCCGGCGCACTGCGCCGGGGACCTTTTTGGGACAGTTCCTATTCCTTACTGCCGGACCTCCTCGGGGGGCGGCTCCACCGGGAGCTCTACCCGTCCGCCGTCGCCGGGGTCGGTGATGATGTCGCCGATGCCCGGGGCGGGGTTGATTTTGATGGGGTCCGTGGGGTTGTCAACGGTGCCGGTACCGCTGCTGCCGGACACCCAAGTGACGGAGGTGGCCTCCAGAATGGAGGCGTCCTCCTGGGGCCGGTAGGTGATGGTCACCCGGTCGCCGGTGTTCAGGGTTACCACCTGGGGCGCGTCGGCGGCGGAGAGCACATAGTACACACTCTCGCCCTGGAGCCGCAGATAGTACCGGCTGTTGCCGTCGATGACGGCGGTGCGGATATCCGTCAGCACGCCGGTGGCCTCCTGGGTATCGGCGGGGATGTTGGCGTCGGAGTTGTCAATGAGGTTGTTGCGGGCCAGCATCTGGCGATAGTTGCCCTCGCACTCGGCCACGTCGCTGCCGGTGGCCACGATCTGATACTGGCTGACGTTGACCATGGCGTACATCTTCACCAGCCCCGCCGCGTCCTTCAGGGCCATAAAATAGGTGGGCTGGTCGGCGATGTTCAGCAGCAGCGGGAAGGTGGCGGTGTAGTTCATCTGCTGCACCTGGCCCCGGGCGGAATCCATGGCGGAGAACTCCTCCGCCCCGGCCACGGTATAGAACCGGGTCTCCTTGGTGCGCTGGTTGGACAGGATAAAGCCGATGTTGGACTCGTCGGACACCACGGAGGTGATGCCGGTGTACATATACACGTCGTCGCCGATGGCCAGGTAGTTATACCCGTCGGTGGTGACGGTGACGTCCCGCTGGCCGAACAGGGAGTTGATGAAGCCGTTGATATAGGCGCCGTGGTAGTTATACTGCTGCTCGATGAGCTCCGCCGGGTACACATGGTCCACCCAGGCGGGCACGTCCGCCGCTTCGTAATAGGTGCACTCGCCGGTGACGGCGTTCACCAGCACCGCACCGGCAATGTCCGTGCCGCCGAACAGGCCGATGGTCTTTTTGATCCGGGGGCAGACCCAGAAGGGATTGCCCTCCTCGTCGATCTCGAAGGCCGGGGTGTCAAACAGATAGGTGGGATAGTGGAAGCGCAGATAGCGGCCCAGGTTCCGGCTGAAGTGCTCGGCGGTGGTATAGCGGATGCCCTGGTCCAGGCGCACCACGTCCACGTTCTGGGTGACCATGTCGATGATGAGATAGGCGGGCAGACCGTCGGCGCGGTTGTTCAGCCACTTGATCCAGTCGCCGTAGCGCAGGGGCGTCACCCGCACCGGGCGGCCCTTGTAGTTGATCTGGGTATAGTCCCCGGCCACCTCGAACTGGGACACCATGTCCGCCAGCTCGCCCAGCTTGCGGTTGCCCAGCTTCTCGGCGGAGTCCCGGTCCAGCATGGGGATCTGGTCATAGCTGATCTCCTTGATGTCGGCGGCGAAGTCGCCGGTCTCCACCGTCAGCAGGTCCCGGTAGGACCCGGCCCGGAACACCTCCCAGCCGATGGCCGCGCCGATCAGCGCCGTGACCACCAGCACCAAGCCCAGCACAAAGGGGACGGTGCACTGCTTTTTCACAAAGCCGAAGTAGCCCTTGGCCCCGCTGCCCTGAAACCCGGAGGTCAGCACCGCGCAGCCGCAGTACACCGCGCACAGCAGCAGCACGAACACATAGAAGTCGCCGGAGTGCAGGTTCAGCGGCGGCAGCGTCACATAGAAATAGATGGCTCCGAACACCAGCGTCACCGCCAGGTTCAGCAGCGTCCGCCCCACAGGGGTGCCGATGGGCCGGCGCTGTTTTTTCGGCCGGTGGGGCACCGGCCCGCCCCCCTGGAAGGGGTCGTGGTTCCAGCTGTGATTCATGAAAAACTCTCCTTTCTCGCGGAAGGGGGTGGATACCTCTTTTCATCTTCCAGTATAGCTTTCCCGGCCCGCCCCGTCAACCGATGGGGAAAAAATTTACATTTGGGGCTTGACAACGGGCCGCATTTGTATTATTGTATTACTCGCATAAGACATTAACACAAGGAGGCGGGGCCATGGAGTGGCATTTTCGCAACGACCAACCCATCTATACCCAGCTGACCCAGCAGATCACCCTGGCCATTCTGTCGGGCTCCATTCCCAGCGGGGGGAGGCTTCCCACCGTGCGGGAGCTGGCGGCGGACGCGGGGGTGAACCCCAACACCGTGCAGCGGGCCCTGGCGGAGCTGGAGGGCACCGGCCTGCTGCACACCCAGCGCACGGCAGGGCGCTTTGTCACGGAGGATACCGCCGTGATCCAGAGCGCCAAGGAGGACCTGGCCCGCAGCCGGACCCGGGAATATCTGGAGTCCATGGCGCAGCTGGGCTATGACCGGCAGCAGGTGAAGGCGCTGCTGGAGGAATGGAAGGAGGAGTAACATGGCGATTCTGGAATGCAGGGAGCTGACCAAATATTTCGACAGCTCCCTGGCCCTGGACCACGTCAGTCTGACGGTGGAGCCCGGGCGCATCGTGGGGCTTCTGGGCCCCAACGGCAGCGGCAAGTCCACCCTGATCAAGCTGGCCAACGGCCTGCTGGTCCCCAGCAGCGGCGTTGTCACCATCGACGGCCATGCCCCGGGGCCGGAGACCAAGGAGCTGGTGTCCTATCTGCCGGAGCGGACGTATCTGTCCGGGTGGATGAACGTGGTGCAGCTGCTGGACTTTTTCTGCGATTTCTATCCGGATTTCGACCGGGACGCCGCCGAGCATATGCTGACGGCCCTGGAGATCAGCCCTAAACTGCGGATCCGGCAGATGAGCAAGGGCACCCGGGAAAAGGTGCAGCTGATCCTGGTCATGAGCCGCCGGGCCCGGCTGTATCTGCTGGATGAGCCCATCGGCGGCGTGGACCCCGCCACCCGAGACTATATCATCCACACCATTCTCAGCAATTATAATGAGAATGCCTCCCTGGTGATCTCCACCCACCTGATCGCCGACGTGGAGAACGTGCTGGACGACGTGATTTTCATCAACAAGGGCCGCATTCTGCTGCAGCAGTCGGTGGATCAGATCCGCCAGGAGAAGGGCTGCAGCGTGGACGAGCTGTTCCGGGAGGTGTTCCGCTATGCTGAGTAAGCTGCTTCGTCACGAATTCCGGGCCACCGGGCGGATCATGCTGCCGGTGTATGCCCTGCTGCTGGTGTCCTGCGGGGGCTGCACCCTGTTCGGCCGCCTGCTGGGCCGGTATCCCGAGAGCACGGTGCTGTCCGTCGTCCAGACGGTGTTTGCCACCCTGTTCGGCGTGACCACCTTCGGTATGCTGCTGCTGACCCTGGTGCTGATGGTGTACCGGTTCTATAAGAACCTGATGACCGACGAGGGATATCTGATGTTCACCCTGCCGGTGAGCCGCAGCCAGCTGATCTGGTCCAAGCTGCTGGTGGCCCTGGTGTGGAGCGTCCTGTCCACAGTGCTGGCGGCGCTGGCGTGGATGGCGGAAATTTCCGTGGTGGGCCGGGAGAACGTGTTCTCCCTGATCGTCCAGGGGCTGCGGAGCCTGCGGCAGCATCTGTCCGGCAACCTCACCGGCTGCGCCGCGGCCCTGGTGGTGCTGTGCCTGGTGTCCTGCCTGGTGTCGTTCCTGAAGTTCTACGCCGCCATCTCCCTGGGCCACAGCTTCTCCAACCACAAGGTCCTGCTGTCGGTGGTGTTTTACATCGCCTTCGGCATCGTCACCCAGACCATCGGGACCATTTTCGCCTCGGTGGGCATTCAGATCGACACCAGCCCCGACTTCTGGAGCAATCTGCCGGTGGTGCAGGTGTTCAGCTCCCTGGCGTGGGCGGCGGCGGGGGTGTCCGCCCTGCTGGGGGCGGCGTACTACGTGCTGACCCTGCTGATGCTGAAAAAGCGGCTGAATCTGCAATAATTCCTGGCGGCACTGCCTCCGGTTCTGTCAAAACGACAGGGCCGGAGGCGGTTTTTTTGTGGGGTCCCACAAGGTTTGGTCCCCGCCGGAAATCACCGTTGACAAACCGGCCCGACACTGCCATAATGGAACTGTTCATTAAGTTATTCGGTGAAATATTCATATAGAGAGGAGCCTGCCCATGAAGGTATTAGTCATCAACCCCGGCGCCACCAGCACCAAGGTGGCCGTTTTCGACGAGGAGACGCAGGTTTATAAGACCACCGTGGACCACTCCCCCCAGGAGCTGGACCGCTTCGACCGGGTCATTGACCAGGCGGATTACCGCCAGCAGGCCATTCTGGACGCCGTGGCGCAGAGCGGATTCCGCCTGTCGGACTTCGACGCGGTGTGCGGCCGGGGCGGCCTGTACCGGCCCATCCCCTCCGGCACCTACGCCGTCAACGACCGGGTCATGCACGACGTGGAGACCGCCCCCTATGGCGAGCATCCCTCCAACCTGGGGGCGTATCTGGCCCGGCGCATCGGCGACATGGTGGGCGTTCCCGCCTTTTTCGTGGACCCGGTGTGCGTGGATGAGCTGACGGAGGTGGCCCACTACACGGGCTTTGCCCCCTTCCGCCGCCTGAGCCAGTTCCACGCCCTGAACCAGAAGTCCATCGGTCGGAAGGCTGCGGCGGCCCTGGGCAAGCCCTATGAGGAGGCGGACCTGATCGTCTGCCACCTGGGCGGCGGCGTGTCCGTGGCGGCCCACCACAACGGCCGCATCGTGGATCTGTTCAACGTCAAGGACGAGGGCTCCATGGGCATGGACCGGGCCGGAGGCCTGCCGGTGAACCAGCTCATCAACTTCTGCTTCTCCGGCAGGAGCCAGGACGAGGTGAAGAAAATCCTGGGCCGCCAGGCCGGAATGTTCTCCTATCTGGGCACCACGGACTTCCGGGTCATCTGCGCCAGGGTGAAGGAGGGGGACCCTAAATTCACGGAGGTCTATCAGGCCCTGGTATACCAGCTGGCCAAGGACGTGGGCGCCATGGCGGCGGTACTGCATTTCCATGTGGACGCCATCGCCTATACCGGCGGCATGGCCTATGAGCAGTCCTTCTGCGACGATATCACCGCCTATGTGGGGGGTCTTGCCCCGGTGCTGCGCTTCCCCGGCGAGGAGGAGATGCGCTCCCTGGCAGAGGGCGCCCTGCGGGTGCTCCACGGCCAGGCCCAGCCCCGGGAATATTGATACAAGTGCAAAAACAGCGTATAGAAAGGAAGGAGATCACCATGAAGCATCTGATGTCCGGCAACGAGGCCACCGCACGGGGCGTCTATGAGGCCGGGATCAAAATCTGTTCCGCCTACCCCGGCACCCCCAGCACGGAAATTCTGGAAAATCTGCCCCAGTATAAGGACGACGTATACTGCGAGTGGGCCCCCAACGAGAAGGTGGCCACCGAGGTGGCCTACGGCGCGTCCATCGCCGGTTCCCGGTCCTTCTGCACCATGAAGATGGTGGGCCTGAACGTGGCCGCCGACCCCCTGTTCACCGCCGGTTACATGGGCGTGGGCGGGGCGTTCATCGTGGTCACCGCCGACGATCCCAGCTGCCATTCCTCCCAGAACGAGCAGGACAACCGCCACTATGCCCGGGCCGCCAAGATCGCCATGGTGGAGCCCAGCGACGCCCAGGAGTGCAAGGACTTCGTGGCCCTGGCCTGCGAGGTGTCCGAGCTGTTCGACACGCCGGTGCTGTACCGCACCACCACCCGGGTCTGTCACTCCAAGGGCCTGGTGGAGTTCGGTGAGCGCCGGGAGCACACCCACGCCCCCTATGCCCGCAACGTCCGCAAGTTCGTGTGCACCCCGGCCCACGCCTATGCCAACCATCCCCTGGTGGAGGAGCGGCTGAAGAAGCTGGAGGAATACGGCTGCACCCGTGCCCTGGAAAACGGCCTGAATAAGCTGGAAATGGGCGACGGCAAGGTGGGCGTGGTCACCTCCTCCATCGCCTATGAATACGCCAGGGAGGTGTTCCCGGAGGGGACCTCCTTCCTGAAGCTGGGCCTGACCTTCCCCCTGCCCATGGACCTGATCCGGGACTTTGCCTCCAGGGTGGAGAAGCTCTACGTCATCGAGGAGCTGGAGCCGTTTATGGAGGACCAGATCAAGGCCGCCGGCATCCCCTGCGTGGGCAAGGAGCTTACCGGCCCCCTGTACGAGCTGAACACCCAGCTTCTGCGGGAGCGGGTCCTGGGCCGGAAGGCGGACTTCCGCACCGTGGACGTGACCCCGGCCAAGCGGCCCCCGGCCCTGTGTCCCGGCTGTCCCCACCGCGGCTTCTTCTATACCCTGTCCCGGAACAAGAACTATGTGGTCACCGGCGACATCGGCTGCTATACCCTGGGCTGCGCCGAGCCCCTGAACTGCATGGACTCCGTGGTGTGCATGGGCGCGGGCTTCTCCGCCGGTATGGGCATCGCCAAGAGCTTTGAAAAAGAGGGCGTCACCGGCAAGGTGGTGTTCGGCGTGGTGGGCGACTCCACCTTCTTCCACAGCGGCATGACCGGCGCGGCGGAGATCGTCTATAACAAGGGACGGATGATCCCCTGCGTGCTGGACAACCGCATCACCGGCATGACCGGCCACCAGGATAACCCCGGCACGGGCTATACCCTGCAGGGGGACCCCACCGCCCTGCTCAGCGTGGAGAAGATTCTCACCGCCCTGGGCTTTGCCCCGGTGCTGACGGTGGACCCCCAGGACCTGAAGGCCATGAAGGCCGCCGTGGACCAGGCGGTGTCCGCCCTGGACGCCGGACAGCAGCCCGCCATCGTCACCCGCCGTCCGTGCCTGCTGATCAAGCGGGATAAGTTCCGCAAGGGCATGTGCCATGTAAACGCCGACAAGTGCCGCAGCTGCCGCAGCTGTCTGCGGGTGGGCTGCCCCGCCATCTCCATGGAAAACGGCAAGGCCGTCATCGACCGCACCCAGTGCGTGGGCTGCACCGTCTGCGCCCAGGTCTGCCCCTTCGACGCCATCGAAAAGGAGGAAAACTGATATGTCCAACGTGAAAAGCGCCCTGTTGGTGGGCGTGGGCGGTCAGGGCGCCATCCTGATCTCCCGGATCATGTCCAACGGCTTCATGCAGGCCGGATACGACGTCAAGCAGAGCGAGGTACACGGCATGGCCCAGCGTGGCGGCTCCGTGTCCACCCAGGTCCGCTGGGGAGACAAGGTATACGGCCCCGTGTTCGGCAAGGGCGAGGCGGACATCATGGTGGCCCTGGAAAAAATGGAGGCCGTCCGCTATGCCGAGTTTCTCAAGCCCGACGGCGTGGCCGTGATCAACGACTATGCCATCAAGTCCACCACCATCGCCTCCGGGGCCGAGACCTATCCCCAGGGCTGCATCGAGGCCATGGAAAAGGTGTTCCGTACCATCGCCGTGCCCGCCAGCGAGATTGCCCTGGACCTGGGCAACGCCAAGTGCATGAACGTGGTGCTTTTCGGCGCCATGTGCGACAGCCTGGGCTGTCCCCAGATCGACTGGGAGCAGGTGGTGGCCGACACCGTCCCCGAAAAGGTGAAGGAGCTGAACATCCGGGCCTTCCGGGCCGGACGAGAGGCCGCACAGAAGTGCCGGTAAATAAGTGATAAAAAAAGCAGGCAGGGCCAAGGGC
The DNA here is from genome assembly GCF_020687045.1 of Brotocaccenecus cirricatena. Classification (NCBI taxonomy): domain Bacteria; kingdom Bacillati; phylum Bacillota; class Clostridia; order Eubacteriales; family Oscillospiraceae; genus Brotocaccenecus; species Brotocaccenecus cirricatena. Next base: position 39,990 of record NZ_JAJEPW010000017.1, on the reverse strand, counting down.
GACTCCTCATAAGGACATCTTGAAAACACCAGATTAAACCGATTGAGAGAATCTCTTGGTGTCGACCAAACGGGAATAGCCATCAACCATTTTATCGTGGTTGGTGGCTATTCCTGTTTAAAGGTATATTCATGTTGAAATCCGAACCGGAATCTTTGTAAAATTCCCTACCGCTCTTTAACCAGAAACAATGGGTAACCGCATGCCTAACCGGGAGAGCAGTTCGTTGGTAATCGTCCCACAGCATGCAGCCAGTTCCTCTGCCCGAATCACCTGACCGCCATCCCGGCCGATAATAGTCACTGTATCGCCAGGAGCGACCTCCGAAAGATCGCTGACGTCCACCAGCAACTGGTCCATGCACATCCACCCCACCATAGGACAACGCCGGCCCTGAATCAGCACCTGGCCGCCCCGCTGAGGCAGATCCCGGGGCAGACCGTCCGCGTAGCCGATGGTGACCACCGCCAGTTTGGTTTCTTGCTCTGCCTGAAAGACCCGCCCGTACCCGGCGCTCTCTCCGGCTTGCACAGTGCGGATACTGGCCACTCTGGCCCGGAGAGACAGAACCGGCCGCAGGTCAAGGCTTCGCTGAACAGGCGCATCATCGCTTCGAACTCCATAGAGTGCGATTCCAGCCCGGACATAGTCACAGGGCTGAGCTGGGAGGTTCCAAAGTCCATAGCTGGACTGGATATGAACTTTGCCGGGATCATATCCGGCAGTTCGGAGCCAGGCCACCGTATCATAGAACAAGGTCAGCTGCTCCTGGGTGTAGGCAACATCTTCGGCTTCCAGGCTGTCCGAGACGTATAGATGAGAAAAGACACCGTCCACTACCAGGTTTGGAAGCCGGAATGCCTCCAGGATCTCCTTCCGGTTTTCCGCCAGGATGCCCAGCCGGTGCATCCCCGTGTCCAGGGCCAGATGGACATGGACACGCCGCCCTCTGGCTGCCAAGGCCCGCCCGTGGTCAATATCCGTCACCGTCTGGGTCAGATGCCATCGTGTCAAGAGCGGAGCTTCCTCCGGGGAGGTATAACCTAAGATCAAGATCGTCCCCCGGATGCCCGCCTTTCGCAGAGCAATCCCCTCGGCCAGGCAGGCCACGGCAAAGGCCCGGACGCCCGCTCGCTGTAAGGTGCGGGCGGTCACTGCCCCGCCGTGACCGTAGGCCTCCGCCTTTACCACCGCCATCAGCTCTGTCCCCGGGGCCAATGTGTTCCGCAGCACCTGGGCGTTGTGCCCAAGGGCCGCCAGATCCACCTCCCGCCAGGCCCGAGCGGTGGGGCTGGGCTTCTTTTGAAGCCTCAGCAGGCAAGGGGCGGAGAGCAGCGCACTGAGCGCCAGCACCACAATAAAATGGAGAACACTGTTTTCAATGAGCATTTCTCCCAGTCCCAGTAGCTTTGCCGCTCCCCGGACCAGTACGATGCAGAGGGGATGGAGCACATACATGGCTGTGGAAAATTCCCGGACTTTCCTGGACTCGCCCTTGTTTCCGCCCAGCAGCAGAGAAAAAAGGCATACTATGCACAGGGGGAGGGCGAGGTACATGCTGTTGTGGCGCTGGACATCCATGCGATGGAGCCACAGCCCCTCGGCGCTCATGGCTGCCAGAGAGAGGAAGAAGCCCGCCAGAGACAGCTTTTGGTTCCACCGCCTTCCGGCGGCCCCAAGCAGAAGGAACAGTGGCGCGAAGAACAGGCCATTGCGGGTATAGCCGCACAGTGTAAAAATGCCGTCGTAAAGGGTCCGAAGCAGCGGGATCCGGGAAACCAGTCCATAGTAACTGTCCCCGCCCAGACCGATGAGATAGAGTAGCGCCGCCACAGGCAGAGCCACCCGCAGGCCCAGCCGGCTGAGCCACCGGGCGATGACGATGCCCAGAATGGTCGCCGGGAAATACCACAGGTGGTAGAAGGTGCCGTCCACCAGCAGTTTCCGCAAAACATCCGCCGGACCGGTGAAGCTGCCGGCATAGAGATTCACTGGCAGATACAAAAGGATGCAGACGCCGTAGAGCAGGCAGAGCTTTTTCAGCTGCCGCCCCACACCAGCCCAGTGATTCCGGCTCAGAAAGTACCCAGTGGTCATCAGAAAGAATGGGACTGCCACCCGGGCCAGTACCCGGGTAAGCCAGAAATCAGCCATGGCAGACACATCCGCCAGGGGCGAGGTGTGGTTCATCACCACCAGCAGGACTGCCGCCAGACGAAAGAGGTCCAAAGTCGGGACGGTTTTCTTAGCCGTTCTCATGGGTATCCCCCCACCATGTCAGGATAAATCCCTCCACATTGTCGCCGGATATCTGGCAGCAGCCCTCCGGCACTTCCACCTCTGTGACGGCTCCGGCGGCGGGCACATAGAACACCTGGGCCATACGGCCGTTTTCCAGAGCAACGCTCCGGGGACCCTGCCGCAAAAAGTCCCGGTACTCCTCCAGACACAGCCCGTTGGTTTCCATCAGCTGGGCGTGGGGCGCCCCCACATAGCGGAAGTGCCACGGCTCAGCCGAGATCCCGGTGACTTCCTCCTTGCCCCGCTGGTAGCGTTCGATAAAGCCGTACCGGGCCGCCAGACGCCTAAATCTTCCGCAGACGCCGTCATAGGGAAAGGCAGGCCGGATGAAGTCGATGTATCCGGCAGCCTTTCCCAGGTCGATGGCGAGGCCGGTCTGATGCTCACTGCATCCTGGAAGGGCCACATACTGGCGGGTAAATGTCTCCCCATGCTCCGCCATGGAGTCGTCCCAGATCCGCTGCTGTTCCTGCTGGCTCCGCCAGCCGGACACCGGCACGATCTCCCGCTGTCCCCCCGCCTTTTGGATACAGGCAGACAGTAGCTGCCGTGCCCGGCTTTCAAGAAGAATGTCGGGGTGGTGCGGGTCCACCGAGGTCAGCGCAGATCGCTCTTTTTCATGCAGGGGATGCGCCCGGTTGACCAGGACCAGCGGCCCCTGAAAAATCTGCTCCCGGGGAATCGACACGGTTCTCATCCCGCCACCCCCAACTCGATCAGGCGGGTCACCAGCTCCCCAAAGGAAATGCCGATGCCCTGCATCATGCTGGGGTAGCGGCTGTGGGCGGTGAAGCCGGGGATGGTGTTGACCTCATTGAAGACGATCTCCCCATCCGGGGTGAGGAACAGATCCACCCGGGCGAATACCCGGCAGTCCAGGGCACGGTAAATGGTTTTTGCCGCTGTCTGGATCTCTGCCGCCTTCTCCGGCGGGATGCGGGCGGGACAGTGGATGGCGGAGGTCTTTAAGGTGTACTTCTCCTCATAGTTGAAAAAGCCCTCCGACAGCGCAATCTCGTCCACCAGACCCACGGTCAGTTCCTCGTTGCCCATGACCGCGCAGCCCACCTCAAAGCCGGGGATCGTCTCCTCCAGGATCACGGCGCTGTCGTGGCGGAAGGCCTCCTCCATGGCGGCGGGCAGCTCTTCCGGCCCGGAGACTTTGGTGATACCGAAGGAGGAACCGGCCCGGACCGGCTTGACAAACACCGGGTATCCCAGTTCCTCCGCTGCCTGGGCGGTCCGGCTGAAATCATCGCTGGAATGAAAGACGTGGCTCCGGGGGACCCGGATGCCGGCCAGGGCCGCCAGCTGGTGGGCCCGGTCCTTGTCCATGCACAAGGCGCTGGACAATGTCCCGCAGCCGATGACCGGGACCCCGGCCAGTTCAAAGAGTCCCTGTACCGTACCGTCCTCGCCGTTCTTGCCGTGGAGGACTGGGAATACCGCGTCAAAGAGGAGACGGCGGCCGGAGCCGTCCAGCAGTAGTAAAGCGCGGGCCTCCCGTTCCACCAGTGGGGTGCAGGGGATACAGTCTGCCGCCTGCTGCCAAGTACCGTCCTCCAGCCGGGAGAGGTCGCCGGTATAGCAGAGCCACTGCCCCTCCCGTGTGATGCCCACAGCCAAAGGAGTATAGCGGGCGGGGTCCATGTGGGACAGCACCGCATAGGCGGAATGGAGAGAAACTTCGTACTCCGTGGAGCATCCGCCGAAGAGAACGAGAATGGTTTTCATGGGATAAGACCTCCTAATCAAAATAAAGCGCCTGGTTCTGATACTGAAATGGTACCAGAACCAGGCGTTTCATACTTGTCTATCTACCAACGGATGCCTTGCAAGTTTTCTGCGAAATTCTTGTGATTTTCTTACGGCGCTTCTGAATGGTCTGACGGAAGACAGATGGTGAAGGTGATCCGATCCTCGGTGCTGTCCGCCCGAATGGTCCCGCCGTGGAGCTCCACGATCTCCTTGGCGATGGCTAAGCCAAGGCCCGCACCACCTGTCCGGGTGGCGCGGGAGCTGTCCAGACGGAAGAACTGTTCAAAGATCCGGTCCAATTTCTCCTGGGGGATGTTCTTTCCCGCATTGGAGAAGGTGAGTACGATTTTCCCGGCCTCTATCCGTCCGGCAATTTCCACCGTGCTGTCCGGCAGGCTATAATAAGACGCGTTGCGCAGGAGATTATCAAAGACCCTTGCCAGCTTATCCGGGTCACAGGAATAGTGCAGCTTGGGCGGCAGATCCAGGCTGCATGACAGCCCCGATTCTGCGAAAATGGGGCGGAATTCGCTGGCGACCTGCTCCAGCATCCGCGTCAGGTCCACGCTCTGTCGCTCCAGCTCCAGGCGAGAGAGGTTGAAGCGGGTGATGTCGAAGAACTCGTTGATGAGGTCCTCCAGCCGCTCCGCCTTCTCCAGGGCGATGCCGGTGTACCTGGCCCGGATCTCCGAAGAGATCTGAGGCTCATCCCGCAGGAGGGTCAGGTAGCCGATGACGCTGGTCAGGGGCGTTTTCAGGTCGTGGGCCAGATAGACGATTAGGTCGTTTTTCCGCTGTTCTGCCTCCCGGGCTGCCCGGGCGTCCCGGAGAGCCTGCTCCCGGGCCAGATTCAGCTGGATGGAGATGTCCTCCAGGGAATCCGGCAGCTGGATGGGCTCCTCACTGGGGCGGGATAATTGCTCTGCCGCATTGGCCACCACGTCCAGCTGCTTGATGGGCTTGGAGATAAAATAGAAGCTGATGACCACCCAGCCCGCCAGCACTGTGACGATGCAGACCAGAACGATGTAGTCTCGAACCCAATTCAGGAAGTCGTAGAGCGGCGAGGGCTGCCAGGTGATGCTGGCGCAGATGATGAAGCCCAGGAATGCCAAGGCCATCACTGCGACCACCCAAGCCATGAGGACCAGCAGGTAGCCGCCCCAGATGCGCAAAGATCTCCGGCGGCTGCGGGTATTTCCTTTCTTACTCAATGGTGTACCCCACCCCCCAAACGGTCTTGATGAATTTGGGCTTTCGGCTGGGCTCATGCATCTTTTCCCGTAGCCGGGCGATGTGACTCATGACGGTGTTGTTGCTGTCCATAAACGCCTCGCCCCAAACATGTTCAAACAGTTCCTCGCTAGACACCACATTCCCCCGGTGCTCACATAGATACCAGAGAATGGAGAATTCCAAGGGCGTCAGGGCCAGTTCCTCGCCGAACAGGACGCACTTGTGAGTGGCCTTGGAGATCTGAAGGCCCCGAAAGTCGTATTCGGTGACCTCCTGGACTGTCCCCTCCCTGGGGTTGTACCGGGTGTAGCGGCGCAGCTGAGTCTTGACCCGGGCCACCAGTTCCAGAGGATTGAAGGGCTTGGTGATGTAGTCGTCCGCTCCCAAGGTCAGCCCCATGATCTTGTCCATATCCTCCACCTTTGCGGTGAGCATGATGATGGGGAACAGGTGGTCCTCCCGGATGCGCTGGCAGAGGGTAAAGCCGTCCATGTCTGGCAGCATCACATCCAGCACCGCCAGATTCAAGCGTGTCGTCCGCACACAAGCCAGGGCGTCGGAGGCATTATAGAATTTGTGGATGGTGAAGCCTTCGTTTTTCAGATAGACCTCCACCAGATCTGCGATCGCAGTCTCGTCATCGACGACTAAAATATGTGTAGCCATAGTTGCCGGCCTTTCGTGTTTTTCTGCATTATAGCACGGAACGTATAAAAAAGCGAGTATGACTCTTGATTTTTCCTAAACATGTCCTAAAGGGGACTGTTGCGGTCTCCTGTCTGCGCAAAATTCTCACCAGACTGTATCGAAACTACGATCTTCCAGACTCCTGATTTCGTAGGGTCGAAGTCGTGAAGCTGCGCCGCAGTGCTCTGTCATCCTTCGCTGGCAGGATCGGTCTGCGTATGATGCTCCCCTCCATTTCCGCTGGCCCCCTCCTCTGCAATAATTTGTCCTACTTGATTTTTAATCTGTCCATGCTTTTTATCAGGATACCATCTTTTCCACCACAATACAAGCAGAGGGGCAAGGGGATGCCAAGAACTTCATCGCCAAGGCCAGAAAGTTCACCGACATGACGGAACTGACCCCGGAACTGCTCCGCACCTTTGTGGCGAAAATCATCGTGTATGAGAAAGAGGTCAAATACTCCAAGCACGCACCGCAGAAGATCCACATCTGTTTTCGGGACTTCAACCTCAACGAGACAGACGATATGCTTCTATGCGGAGAGACAACAGAAAAGGCAGACAGTACAATTGCACTGCCTGCCTAATCCGAGGACACGCTTCAAGGTACCCCTATCAGGAGTAGCGGAAGGCCCTGCCTGCTTTTTATCGTGCCCGGAGCGCTGGGGCGTCCAGGTTCCGATAGGTTTTCACGATGATCACGGCGGAGATGACGATCTGGAAGAATTTCATGACGATGTCCACCACCGCCATGGGGATCTGGGCATACTGCTCCTGGCCGAACACCGGGTCCAGGGCCATGCTGACAAAGGCGCAGCAGCCGCCCCACATGCTCCGTTCCCAGAAATTCGTTGGAGCGTTCCATAAAATATCACTTTCCTTCCTGCAAAATACCCGGCTCCGGGCATTTTTGCCGCAAAAAAAGCGCGGCGCTTCTGCAACCGGATTTACGCAGAAACGCCACACGCTGTGGAATCAGTATATCAGATTTTGGGAAAACCTGCAAATGGTGGTTGTGTGCAAAAATCGGCTCCCGTCCGGCGGCCCGGAATGGACGATTTTCACAATGACCCCCGGCAGTAGGTCTTATTTTGCATACAGCAGCCCGATGAGCCAGTTCAGCGTCCGTCCCGGCAGGATCCGGGTCAGGAACACGAAGAACTGATAGTCCATCCGTATGGTATAGATGGGCTTGGGCCGCCGCTTCATGGCCACCCGGGCGATGAACGCCCCGGCCTTGGCGGGGTCCATGCCGTTCTGCTCGTCGTGCTCCATCCGCTGGACGGACCGGCCGATGCGGCCGCCGTACACATTGTCGCCCTCCATGGTTTTCACCCGGGCGGCGGTGAAGCCCGTGTGGATGTCCCCGGGCTGCACGGCGCACACCGTGATGCCGAAGGGCCGCAGCTCGTTGGCCAGGGCCATGGTATAGGCGTTCACCGCCGCCTTTCCGGCGGAGTAATACGCCTGGAAGGGAATGGGGCAGGGCGCCGCCACGGAGCTGAGGTTCACGATGCGGCCCCGGCCCGCCTGGCGCATATGGGGGATCACGGCCTTGTTCATCCGCACCATGCCGAAGAAGTTCACGTTCAGCAGGCGCTGGGCCTCCGCCGTGTCGGTGAACTCCACCGCCCCGGAGATACCGAAGCCCGCGTTATTCACCAGCACGTCAATGCGCCCGGCCCGGTCCATGATCTCCGCCACGGCGGCGCGGACCTGGTCCTCGTCGGTGATGTCGCAGCGGATGTGGTGCAGGCCCTCCACCCCCTGTTCCCGGCGGCTCAGCTCATACACGGTATAGCCCGCTTCCCGCAGATACAGGGCCGTGGCCCTGCCGATGCCGGAGGTCCCTCCGGTGATGACGGCGATCTCACTCATGATCCTTCACCAGCACGTCCGCCATGATGTCCATGGCCTCGTCCAGCAGGGCCTCGGTATGGGTGGCCATATAGCTGGTCCGCAGCAGGGCCTCCCCCTCCGGCGTAGCCGGGGGCAGGGTGGGATTCACATACACGCCCCGGTCATAGATCTCCCGGGCCACCTCCAGGGTGTGATAGGTCTCATAGGTATAGATGGGGATGATGGGCGTGGGGGCCGTCAGGGCGGACTCCCGGATCTTCAGTCCCCGGTCCGTCATGCCCTTGCGGGCATAGAGGCTCAGCTCCCGCAGCCGCTCCGGCAGCTCGGGATGCTGCTCCAGGTGCCGCAGGGCCGCCAGGGCCGTGGCGCAGTTGGCCGGGGGAATGGACGCCGAGAAGATGAAGGGCCGGGACGCGTGGCGCACAAAGTCCGCCACCTCCTCCGAGGCCGCCATGTATCCGCCCAGGGACGCCAGGGACTTGGAAAACGTGCCCATATAGATGTCCACCTGGTCCTCCAGGCCGAAGTAGCTGGCCGTACCCCGGCCGCCCTGGCCCAGAACGCCCAGGCCGTGGGCGTCGTCCACCATGACCCGTGCCCCGTACTTTTTGGCCAGGGCGCAGATCTCCGGCAGTCTGGCGATGTCGCCGCCCATGGAGAACACGCCGTCGGTGACGATCAGGGCGCCGTTCTTCTCCGGCACCCGCTGCAGGCACTTCTCCAGTTCCTCCATGTCGCTGTGGCGATAGCGCAGCATCTTGCCGTAGCTCATCTGGCACCCGGCATAGATGGAGGCGTGATTCTCCCGGTCGCAGATGACGTAGTCATGCCGGTCCACCAGGGCGCTGATGATGCCCACGTTGGACTGATACCCCGTGCCGAAGGTGACGATGCCGGGCTTGCGCAGGAACTTTCCCAGCTCCGCCTCCAGCTCCAGGTGCATCTCCAGGGTGCCGTTGAGGAACCGGGAGCCGCTGCACCCGGTGCCGTAGCGCTCCAGGGCGTGAATGCCCGCCTCCACCACGTCCGGGGCGATGGTCAGGCCCAGATAGTTGTTGGAGCCCAGCATGATCCGGCGCTTGCCCTCCATCTGCACCTCCACGTCCTGCCGGGATTGCAGCGCGTGAAAATAGGGATACACCCCCGCCTCCTTCAGCTCCTTGGCCAGGGACGGGGCATAGCATTTCTCGAAAATGTCCATGTAAGACCTCCTTGCTGATATGAAATATTAGATTTCATAGAGAAAAGCATCGAATTAACAGGGAATGATGATTCAACTTATTATATACTGCCCCCCGCTTCCCTGTCAACCGGTGATTTGCGGGGTCACACGGACCGGGTGGCCACCACGTCCACGCCGGTGCCCAGCACGTTGGGGATCACCACGTCCCCGGCGGCTACCGGGGCCGTGAGATGCACCCGGCACAGCGCCCGGGCCACGTCCAGCACCCTCTCCTTGGGCACCTCTCCGGCGGTGCGGACGGACACCACCGGCAGCGCGCCGCCGGACACCCGGACGGTGCCGGTGACGGTGCGGGCCGGGTGGGTGCACTCCTTCCGGGCATAGGCGTCCCCCCGGGGGCAGGTGTTGCCGGTGACCCGGGTCGCCTGGCCGTTCTCCAGAACGGCGGTCAGCTGGCAGCCCATGGGGCAGCCGATACACGTCAGCTCGCGGATGCTCATTGTGCTCCCTCCTCCACCTGAATGGTGATCTGCTTCAAACCCCGGGGCAGGTCCGCCCGCCGCAGGGTCAGCTGCTCCATCTCGCCGGGGCTGAGAATGCGCTTATGCACCCGGCGCAGCAGCCGTCCGTCCAGATAAACCGCCAGATCGGCGTCCCGATAGGGTTTGCCCACCCGGAACCGGACGGTGACGGTTTCCTCCATGGCCGCCGGGTCCAGATACTGGGGCACGGTGTACCGCACGCCGTTCTGCCCCGTCAGGCGGACGGTCTTGCCCTCCCGCCGGTGCTCCAGCAGGTACCGGGCGGCGTTTTCCCCGGCCCGGGCCGCCTCCTGGGACACGAAGTCCACCAGATCGTGGACGTGCAGCACGTTGCCGCAGGCGAACACGCCGGGAACGGAGGTGGACAGATCGTCCCCTACCTCCGGCCCGCCGGTAACGGCGTCCAGCCGGACTCCGGCCTGCTGGCTCAGCTCGTTTTCCGGCAGCAGACCCACCGACAGCAGCAGCGTGTCGCAGGGGATGTCCCGCTCCGTCCCGGGGATGGGGCGGCGGTTCCCGTCCACCTGGGCCAGGGTCACGCCCTCCAGCCGCTCCCGGCCGTGAATGTCCACCACGGTGGTGGACAGATACAGGGGAATGCCGAAATCCTCCAGGCACTGGACGATGTTCCGCTTCAGGCCGCCGGAATAGGGCATCACCTCCGCCACCGCGTGGACCTTTGCCCCCTCCAACGTCATCCGCCGGGCCATGATCAGGCCGATGTCGCCGCTGCCCAGGATCACCACGTCCCGGCCAGGCATCAGTCCCTCCATATTCACCAGCCGCTGGGCGGTACCGGCGGAATAGATGCCCGCCGGGCGGCAGCCGGGGATGTTCAGAGCCCCCCGGGGCCGCTCCCGGCAGCCCATGGCCAGAATCACCGCATCGGCGCTGAGCTGCACCAGGCCCGTCTCCCGGCCCGTCAGCGTCAGCACCCGGTCCGGCGACAGGTCCAGCACCATGGTGTTCAGCAGGTACGGGATGTTCAGCTCCCGGACCTGGTCGGCAAACCGCCGGGCGTACTCCGGCCCGGTAAGCTCCCGGGAAAAGGTGTGCAGGCCGAAGCCCGCGTGGATGCACTGGTTCAGAATGCCGCCCAGCTCCCGGTCCCGCTCGATGATCAGCAGGTCCTCCACGCCGGCCTTCCGGGCGGCCGCGGCGGCGGCCAGGCCCGCAGGCCCGCCGCCGATGATGGCAAGCTGTACGTGTTTCATCATGCTTCCTCCTTGGTCCGCCCGGCCAGCATCCGGGATGCTCCGCCGTTTTTCGTCAGCTCGGTCTGGGGTATCCCCAGCTCCCGGGACAGGATCTCCATGACCCGGGGGGTGCAGAAGCCCCCCTGGCACCGGCCCATACCGGCCCGCACCCGGCGCTTCACCCCGTCCAGGGACCGGGCCCCGGGGGTGCGGTGGATGGCGTCCACGATCTCGCCCTCGCTGATGCCCTCGCACCGGCACACGATATTGCCGTAGGCGGGGTTTTCCGCCGCCAGACGCTGCCGCTCCTCAAAGGGCAGCTCCCGCAGGTGGACGATGTCCCGGCGCAGGGGGTCGAAATCCGGCTTTTCCGCCGCCCCCAGATACGCCGCCGCCTGCTCCGCCAGATAGGCCCCGATGGCCGGGGCCGAGGACAGCCCCGGGGACTCGATGCCCAGAGCCTCGAAATACCCGGGGACGGGCTGGCCGATGCGGAAATCGTCCTCCCCCTCCGCCAGATGGGCCCGCAGCCCCGCGAAGCTGGTGATCACGTCCCGCAGGGGCAGGCCCGGCACGCTTTTGCGGGCCATATCCTGGGCAAAGGCCAGACCCTCCGCCGTGGTGGCGGTGCGGTCCCGCTGGGGCTGGTCCGCGGCCGTGGGGCCCACCAGCAGGTTGCCGTGGACCGTAGGCGTCACCAGAACGCCCTTGCCCATGGGGCCGGGCAGCTGGAAAACGGTCCGCTGCACCAGGCCGCCGTCCTTCTTGTCCAGCAGGCAGTATTCTCCCCGCCGGGGCACGATGCGGGCGGTGTCGCCGCAGACCTGGTTATGGAGCACGTCGCCCCACACACCGGCGGCGCTGATAACGGCCCGGGTCTCCAGCGGCCCTTGGGACGTCTCCAGCACATAGCCCTCCCCTGCCCGGCGGATGGTCTCCACCCGGGTGTCGAAGCGGAAGGTCACGCCGTTATGGGCGGCGTTTTCCGCCAGGGCGATGGTCATGCCGAAGGGGCAGATGATGGCGCTGGTGGGGGCGTACAGAGCGGCCACGGCCTTCTCCGACAGGGCGGGCTCCAGCTCATGGAGCCTGCCGCCCCGGAGGATCTCCAGGCCCTCCACGCCGTTGGCCCGGCCCCGCTGCAAAAGCTCCTCCAGCCGGGGCAGGCCCGCCTCCTCAAAGCACACCACCAGGGCCCCGTTGCGGCGATAGGGGAAGTCCAGCTCCCGGGACAGCGCCTCCATCCGGCGGCTGCCCTCCACGTTGAACCGGGCCTTCATAGAGCCGGCGGGGGCGTCGAACCCGGCATGAACAATGGCGGAATTGGCCTTGCTGGTGCCCACGCATACGTCCTCTCCCTGCTCCGCCAGGCAGATTTTCAGCTTCCAGCGGCTCAGCTCCCGGGCCACGGCGCAGCCCACCGCGCCGCCGCCGATGATGACGGCATCGTACATAGCGATCTCTCCTTTCCGTGAAAAAAGAGCCATGCCAAAGCCCGCCCGGTCTCCCGGACGTTCCCTGTGCATGACTCAGACTCTCAATGCATTCCCATATTGGATTATGGCCCCATTATACGCCCTGCGCCCCCGCTTGTCAACGGCAAGCGGGGGCGCAGACGGCGCGTTACTGCGCCTCGATCTCCTTGATATTCACTTCGTTCCCCTGCACCAGCCAGGTATCCTCGCTGCCGCAATAGGGGCAGGTCCGGCCCTGGGGTACGGTGTCGTAATCCCGGCCGCAGCCGCCGCAGTGGGTGACGGCGGGGACCGTTTCGATGCGCAGCGCCGCCCGGGGCATCAGCTCCGTCCGGGCCGCCGCCCATTTCCAGCAGCTCTCCAGCTCGTGGGGCACCACGCCGGACACCTGGCCCAGCTCCAGGGTCACCGACGCCACGTCGGTGAGGCCCTGCTCCCGGCCGATGTTCTCCACGGCCCGGATCACATGAAATACGATTCCCAGCTCGTGCATTACTTCTTCCCGGCCTTGCGGATCTTGATCTCCCGCTTGACCATGTAGGGCAGGATGGCCTTCATCTTGTCCTCGGCGGGGATCATGTGGGTGCACTCCGGACGCTCCCGGTGCAGGTGGATGGCGTCAAAGGCGCACTTGGTGGTGCACACGCCGCAGCCGATGCACTTGTTGGGGTCCACCACGGAGGCGCCGCAGCTGAGGCAGCGGGCCGTCTCCTTCTGCACCTGCTGGGCGGTGAAGGCGATGCGCTCGTCCCGGAAGGTCCGGCGCAGGGCCTCGTTGTACCCGATCTGCTGGCGGGGGGTGTTGTCAAAGCCCACGGGGATCAGGGCGTTCTCCTTGTCCAGCTCCACGAACTGGCGGCGGTTGCGGCCAATGGTCAGGGTGGCCTTCTGGACGAACCGGTGCAGGGAGATGGCGCCCTCCTTACCGGCGGCAATGGCGTCAATGGCGAACTTCTGGCCGGTGACGGCGTCGCCGCCGGCGAAGATGCCGGGCTCCGCCGTCTGATAGGTCACGGGGTCCACCTGGGCGGTGCCGTTGGGGTTGAAGGTCACGGCGGTGCCGGTCAGCAGCTGCCGCCAATCCACCTTCTGGCCGATGCAGTACAGCACCGCGGCGCACTGGGCCTGGCAGGTGTCGTTGTCGTCAAACTCCGGGGCGAAGCGGCCCTGGTCGTTCTTCACCCGCAGACACTTGCGGAAGCGGATCCCGGCGGCATGGCCGTTTTCGGTGACGATCTCCGTCTGGCCCCATCCGGCGTGGATGGTGATGCCGTCCCGCTCACACTCGCCCCGGTCCTCCGGGCCCATGGGCATATCGTCATAGCTCTCCAGGCAGTACAGGTCCACGGACTCCGCGCCGCAGCGCACCGCCGTCCGGGCCACGTCGGCGGCGATGTTGCCGCCGCCGATGACCACCACCCGGCCTTCCAGCTTCGTCTCCTGGCCGCCGTTGACCCGGCGCATGAAGTCGATGCCCGCCGTGACGCCCTGGGCGTCGTCGCCGGGGATGTTCAGCCTGCCGCCGGACTGCAGGCCCACGGCCACATAGAAGCCCTGATAGCCCTGCTCCCGCAGCTGGGCAATGGTCACGTCCTTGCCCACCTCCACGCCGCAGCGGAACTGGACGCCCATTTCCCGCAGCACGTCGATCTCCGCCTGGACCACGTCCTTCTCCAGCCGGAAGCTGGGCAGGCCGTTCTCCAGCATGCCGCCCAGACGCTGCTCCTTTTCAAACACGGTGGGGCGATAGCCCTTCTCCGCCAGGTAATAGGCGCAGGACAGGCCCGCCGGGCCGCCGCCGATGATGGCGATCTGCTGGTCGAACTCGCCGTCTACCTTGGGGATCACCTTCTCCGGCACGAACCGGGTGGCGGCGTCCAGGTCCTGCTGGGCGATGAAGCGCTTCACCTCGTCAATGGCCACCGCCTGGTCCACGGTGCCCCGGGTGCAGGCGTCCTCACAGCGGCGGTTGCAGATGCGGCCGCACACGGCGGGGAAGGGATTCTCCCGCTTGATCAGCTGCAGGGCCTCCCGGTACTTGCCCTGGGCCGCCAGCTTCAGATAGCCCTGCACCGCGATGTGGGCGGGGCAGGCGGTCTTGCAGGGGGCGGTGCCGGTGTCGTAGCAGTTGACGCGGTTCTTGTCCCGGTAGTCGATGGCCCACTTGTCGGGGCCCCACTTCACCGCATCCGGCAGCTCCTGCCGGGGATATTCCACGGGGCCGTCCTTGGTGCACAGCTTCTGGCCCAGCTTCACCGCACCGGCGGGACAGTATTCCACGCACCGGCCGCAGGCCACGCACTGGTCCGTCTCCACCCGGGCCACATAGGCGCTGCGGGACATGTTGGGGGTGTTGAACAGCTGGCTGGTCCGCAGGGCGTTGCAGACGTTGACGTTGCAGTTGCAGATGCCGAAAATCTTCTGTTCGCCGTCGATGTTGGTGATCTGATGGACGAAGCCGTTGTCCTCGGCCTTCTTGAAGATGGCCATGGCCTCGTCATAGGTGATGTACTCGCCCCGGCCGGTTTCCACGATATAGGTGGCCATGTCGCCCACGGCGATGCACCAGCTCTCCGGGTCGTCGCCGCAGCCCTCGTTCAGATACTGGCGGCTGGCCCGGCAGGAGCACATGCTCTTGGCGTACTTGCCCTCGTACTTGTGCAGCCAATAGGAGATCTTCTCCAGGCCCACGGCCTCGTTCTCCGTTTCGATGGCCTTTTCCACGGGGATCACGTGCATGCCGATGCCGGCGCCTCCGGGAGGCACCATGGGGGTGATCTTTTCCAGGGGCAGGAAGGTCATCCGCTCGAAGAAGGCCGCCACCTGGGGATGCTCGTCCATCTGGCTGCGGCGCATATTGAAAAACTCCGCGCTGCCGGGGACGAACTGGGGCAGAACATAGCGCTTTTCGTGGTCGGGGTTCTTCCCGTCCAGATTCTCCCAGTTATACTCGATCAGGCCCACCCAGGCCATGTCGTCCAGCAGCTTCTGCAGGGGCTCCCGCTCCAGCTTGGTCAGCTTCATCAGCTGCCCGATGGTCTTGGGCTTGCGGACCCCCATCTTCAGGGCCACGTCCGCCATTTCGTCGCTGATCAGGTCCGCCAGGCCCCAGTATTCCGGGTCGTTGCCCTTGACGCCCTTGAGCTTGGCGGGCACCCGGTCGGTGATCATGGCCACCAGCTTGGCGATCTTGGGCCGGGGCTCCTCCACCACGGGGATGGTAAAGGGCAGCTTCTCCTGCTCCAGGGGGAACGCGGTGGGCCGGTCGCCGTTGATGTTCTTTCCCATGTGAAATCTCCTTTATCTCCGCCTCAAGGGCGATTTTTCTGCATGAACTCACCTTAATGATACCAATTTCCGGGGCAAAAAGCTATTGACTGTTCTTATAAAGTTATGGTATCCTATTTTATGGTCCTGGTCGGACCAGAAGGAGGGCGACCTATGGATTTCCGTCCCATTGTGGCCCCGTCCATCCGGGAGCTGTTTATCCAGCAGGTGGAGGGGGCGATCCTGTCCGGGCAGCTGAAGCCCGGGGACCGGCTGCCCACGGAGCGAGAGCTGGCCGACACCATGCACATCAGCAAAACCGTGGTCCATGAGGGCCTGCGGGAGCTGCACCGCCTGGGCTTTCTGGACATCGCCTCCCGCCGGGGCGTCACCGTGGCGGACTATGCCCAGACCGGCAGCCTGGAAACGCTGATGGCCATCATGGATTATCACGGGGGCCTTCCCGACGAGAAAACCGCCCGCAGCATCCTGCGCCTGCGGTATTATCTGGAGGCCCCGGCTCTGCGGGACCTGGCCGCGTCCCACACCGCCGCCGATCTGGACACCCTCCGCGCCCTCCAGCGCCAGGCGGAGGAGGCCCCGGACACCGCCGCCCTGGCCCAGGCCCTGTTCCGCTATCACCGGGGGGTGACGTTTTTAAGCGGCAACACCATCACGCCCCTGCTGTTCAACGCCTTCATGCAGGTGAACCTGGAGTTCTGGTCCGGCTATATCCGGTCTGTGGGCCGGGAGGAGAGCCTGCGTACCCTGGCCCGGTTCACGGACCTCATCGCCGCCGGACAGGGGGACCGGGCCGCCCAGCTGCTGGACGACGGCCTGCGGCGGTTTGTGACCACGCTGTAAATTCACATTTTGTTCAAAATATCCGTTTATTCTTGTGGAAAAGCCATAGATTCCGTTCGGAAAATTCTGCAATTTGCCAATTGTACTCCCTCCCGGGTATGGTATAATGATGGTATCTTATATAAAGGAGGCTTTTCCATGAGACGCACAAAAGCTCTGCTTTCCTGTCTGCTGGCGCTGGCCCTGGTGATGCTGACCGCCTGCGGCGCCAGACAGCAGACCGTCCACCGGCTGTCCGCGGACCGGGTGACCCAGGCGGCAACGGTGTCCCAATTGCAGGAGGTCAGCGACCTGATCGTGGTGTTTACCCCGGAGACTCAGGAAAACGTCCTCTCCCGCTACAGCGACGGCAATGTCTCCACCGGCTACACCAGAACCACCGGCCAGGTGACCCAGGTGCTGAAGGGCCAGGCCCCGGCGCAGCTGGTGATCACCGAGGAGTGCTACACCGCAGACGACGCCCTGTGGACCCAGGGGGGCTATCTGCCTATGGAAACCGGCAAGCCCTATCTGCTGTTCCTCACCGCCTATGACGACGGCTCCGACTATGCGGGGATGTACTATCCCACGGAGCTGGAGCGGGGCAAGTACCCCCTGGGGCAGGCCCTGACCACCGCCGACTCCGCCGCCCAATGGCAGGTATACTCCCTGGACGGCGACACCCTGTCCGATTATCAAAGCTGGTACCGGCAGGTGTCGGCCCTGTATCCCGATCTGTTCTGACCCGCCTGGCAAATGTCCGCATCCCCTCCGGCCCCGCCGGAGGGGATTTTTCCGCCCGGGGCCGTCCACCGGCGGGATTCGCCTTTCTTCGACTTGAAAAGCCGGGGGAAACGTGCTATACTTGACTATAATTTCGCGTATCGTGCTTTGGGAGAGGGGGAAGCGCCGCCATGGTGGATATTCACTGCCACATTCTGCCGGGGGTGGACGATGGGTCCCCCTCTATGGAAGACTCGCTGGAGATGGCCCGCATGGCGGCGGACTCCGGCGTCACGGACATCATCGCCACGCCCCACTGCAATCTCCCCGGGGACGGCCCGAAGAATTACCGCTCCGCCGCCCTGCGCACGGGCTTTTCCCGGCTGCGGCAGGCCCTGGAGCAGGAGGGGATCCCTCTGGGCATCCACCCGGGGGCCGAGGTGTTCTGCACCCCGGAGCTGCCCGAGCTGCTGGACCGCCGCCAGCTTCAGACCCTGGGCGGGGGCCGGTATCTGCTGGTGGAGTTCTATTTTGACGAGTCGGCGGAGTTCATGGAGCAGTGCTTCCACCAGATCCGCACCCGGGGCCTGACCCCGGTGGCCGCCCATCCGGAGCGGTACGATGCCGTGCAGCGGGACCCGTATATCATCCGCCGCTGGTTTGAGGGCGGCGTGGTCATCCAGCTGAACAAGGGCAGCATTCTGGGGCGTCTGGGCCGCCGGGCCCAGGACACGGCCCTGTGGCTGCTGGAGCGGGGGCTGGCCCACGCCGCCGCCAGCGACGCCCACAGTCCCACCGTCCGCACCACCCATATGGAGCTGCTGCGCCGCACCCTGGCCGAGGATTTTTCCCCCGCCTGCCCCCGGCTGCTGCTGGAGGAGAACCCCCGCCGTATTTTAGAGGACCGCCCCCTGGTGGGGACGGACGAGCCTATTTTTTCCCCAAGGGAGGACGAGCTATGAGAGCCATCCGCAAAATGCAGCGCGTGATCCTCGCGCTGTTTATCCTGACCCTGCTGGCCTTCTGCGGCCTGCGGATCTATCGCCGCCTCACTGTGGACGTGACGCCCCCGGTGATCACCTGTTCCACCGATTCCATTGACGTCAGCGTCACCGCCGGGGAGGAGGCCCTGCTGCAGGGGGTCATGGCCTCCGACGACCGGGACGGGGACCTGACGGACCAGATCCTCATCAAGGGCGTGTCCCCCTCCCTGACCGACAGCAGCGCCCAGGTCACCTACATCGTGTTTGACTCCGCCAACAATATGGCCTCCGTCACCCGCACCGTCCGCTACACGGATTACGAGGCCCCCCGCTTCGCCCTGTCCCGGCCCCTGGTATACTCCATGAATCAGACCGTGACCCTGCTGGACCGGCTCACCGCCACCGACGTGCTGGACGGCGACATCAGCAGCAGCATCCGCATCACCTCCCAGAACATCATCAGCACCCAGCCCGGGGTATACAGCGTCACCGCTCAGGTGGACAGCCGCCTAGGCAACTCGGTGGTGCTGCCGCTGAAGGTGGTCATCACCGCCGGCGGGCCGCAGCTGATCACCCTGTCGGACTATCTGGTGTACCTGCCCCGGGGATCGGCCTTTGATGCCGCCGGGTATATCCAAAGCGTCACCGCCCCCGACGGAACGGCCCTGTCCGCCGGACAGGTCAGCATCGAGTCCCCGGTGGACACGTCCGTCCCCGGAACGTATCATGTGGGTTACAGCGTCACCGCCCAGGGCCAGAGCTATACCGTCTATCTGGCGGTGGTGGTGGAATAAAGGAGGGATCGTCATGGATGAAAACAATCAGGGCCTGCAATGGTCCCATATCGAGCCCCTCTGCATCCTGCGGGCGCTGGCGCGGCAGCTGTGGATGCTGCTGCTGGCGGCCCTCACCTGCGCCATGGCGGCATGGATCGTGCTGACGTGCTTCGTGACCCAGCAGTATACCAGCTCCACCACCTTCTCCGTCACCACCCGCACCAGCAACCTGTACTATACGAATATCACCGCCGCCGCCGATGTGGCCGCCTCCTATTCCCAGCTGCTGCAGAGCCGGGTCCTGCGCCAGACCATGGAGCAGAATCTGGGCATGCCCCTGAACGGCGCCGTCACCGCCCAGCAGCTGGGGGAAACCAACCTCATCCGGGTCACCGTCACCGCCGACACCCCCCGTCAGGCCCTGGTGCTGCTCAAGGCCGTGTCCGATAACTACGGGTCCCTGTCGGCCCATGTGTCCTCCACGGCGGTGCTGTCCCAGCTTAACTCTCCCAGCCTGTCCGTGGCCCCCTCCCGCAGCTATAACGTGCCCAAGATCTGCCTGATGGCCGCCATCGCCGGTGCGGCGCTTACCGCCCTGGGCGTTGCCTGGGCCAGCGTCAGCAGCGGCACGGTGCAGACCCAGGAGGGCGCCCGCAGCGACCTGGACGCCAAGATCATCTCCACCGTGCCCCACGAGGGCCGCCGAACCCGGAAGCTCCTGGGCTGGTTCGACGACCGCCGCCGGGAGCGCCGGGCCCGCCGGGGCGGCAAGCGCCTGCGCCGGAACCTGAACATCTCCTCCCCGGCCATCAGCTTCGCCTTTACCGAATCCATCCACCGCATCGCCGAAAAGTTCCAGCATGAGCATGCCAAGGGCCGCCGGGTATTCCTGTTTTCCAGCGTGTCCGCGGCGGAGGGCAAGTCCACCCTGGCCGCCAACACCGCCATTTCCCTGGCCTCCCGGGGGGTGAACGTGCTGTTCATCGACCTGGACCTGCGCCGCCCGGTGCAAAGCGAGATGCTGGGCCTGTCCGTGAAGCAGAAAAACGAGCTGGGCACCCTGCTGACAGAGTCCGCCGCCCCGGAGAAGATCCTCTCCGCCGCCGTCACGGACCCCGCCACGGGGCTGCACTCTCTGCTGAGCACCAAGTCCTATACCGACGTCATCGAGCTGCTGGCCTCGGACCAGCTGGCCAAGGTGGTGGCTCTGGCCCGGGAGCGGTATGACTACGTCATCATCGACTCCCCTCCCCTGGGCTTCTTCTCCGACAGCGAGCTGCTGTCGGACCTGTCCGATGCGTCGGTGCTGGTGGTACGGCAGGACACCGTCCCCGCGCCGGAGATCAACGACGCCATTGACGCCCTGCGGGCCGGTAAGGCGGAGTTTCTGGGCTGCATCCTCAACGATATGGCCCATCTGGCCGCCTGGTCCTCCGGCTATGGATACGGCTATGGCAAGAAATACGACAAATACGGCTACGGGCAGCACTCCGCCCGTAAGACGCAGTGAGGCGCACTATGGAACAACATACGACCCATACCAATACCGAGGTCCAGCCCATCGACCTGTCCGTCCTGCTGCGGCGGATGGGCCGGGCGCTGACGCGCCTGTGGCCGGTGTGCCTGGCGCTGATCGTGCTGTGCGCCGCCCTGATGGGCTGGCGCGGCCACCGCAGCTTCCGGCCCATGTACCGCTCCGAGGCGGTGTTCTCCGTGAATCTCAGCTTTGTGGGCGGCACCGACCTCTCCGGCTATAGCCAATATTACAACAAATCCGCCGCCCAGCAGGTGGCGGACACCTTCCCCTATCTGCTGACCTCCGACCGCATGCAGGAGCTGCTGCTCCAGCGACTGGGCGTCACCTATCTCAACGGCGTCATCTCCTCCTCCGCCATCAAGGACACCAGCTTCTTCGTCCTGACGGTGGAAAGCCCCAGCCCCCAGGACGCCTATGACATCCTCTGCGCCGTCATCGACGTGTATCCCCAGGTGAACCGCCTGGTCCTGGGTGAAACGCAGCTGGTGGTGAACCAGGAGCCCTCCCTGCCCGACACGCCGTATAACGCCGATCCCTGGGTGCGCAGCGCCGTCAAGGGCGCGGCCCTGGGCGTGGTGCTGGCGCTGGCGGTGCTCATCGTGGCCGCCGCCCTGCGGCGGACGGTGTCCTCCACCGGCGACGTCAAGCGCCTGGTAAGCCTGACGGCCCTGGCCTCCATCCCCCGCACGGCCCCCAAGCGCCGGAAAAACGGCCCCCAGCAGGGGCTGCTGATCACCCGCATGCAGACCGACAGCGCCTTCTGCGAGGCGTATCGCCTGCTGCGGCTGAAGCTGCTGCGGCAGCTGAAGGACGAGGACAAGGTCATCATGGTCACAAGCTCCATCCCCTCCGAGGGGAAAAGCTCCGTGTCCGTGAACCTGGCCCTGTCCCTGGCCCGGGAGGGAAAAAAGGTCCTGCTGATCGACGGCGACCTCCGGGGCCCCAGCGACAAGGCCCTGCTGGGCATCACCAAGCCCTCCGAGGGTCTGGG
The DNA here is from genome assembly GCF_020687045.1 of Brotocaccenecus cirricatena. Classification (NCBI taxonomy): domain Bacteria; kingdom Bacillati; phylum Bacillota; class Clostridia; order Eubacteriales; family Oscillospiraceae; genus Brotocaccenecus; species Brotocaccenecus cirricatena. The sequence goes on along the minus strand of NZ_JAJEPW010000017.1, from coordinate 18,630 downwards.
CCAGTGCCTGTCCGGCAGCCTGGACCAGGTGCACTTCCTGCGCTATGAGGACACGTCCCTGTACGTCTTTGCCGGCAGCGAGCCCATCCACGCCCCCATGAACCTGCTGCAATACGACAAGCTGGAGGCGCTGATAAACACCCTGCGCCCCATGTTTGACTACATCGTGCTGGACACGCCGCCCTGCGCCATGATGGCCGACGCCCTGGCCATGTGCCGCCATGTGGACCGGGTGATCTACGTCATCCGGGAGGACTTCGCCGCCACCACCCAGATCTTCGAGGGCATCCAGGCCCTGGCCGGGGCCGATGCCCGGATGGCCGGCTTTGTGTTCAACTGCGCCGCCAACGTCCGGGGCTCCTCCTCCGGCTATGGCTACGGCTACGGTTATGGGTATGGCTACGGCTACGGCTATGGCTACGGCAAGACCAAGCGCAAAAGCGCCGAATAAGGATTTTTCCAAGCCTCCGGCCCCGGCCGGGGGCTTCAGCTTGTCAAAAAAGACTTTTTTCCAAGCCTCCGCCCCCGAAAATCTATACAAACCCGGATTTTTGTGGTATACTGTCCTATCCGGTATGTCTGAATTTACAGAAAGTTCAGGAAAGCCCCGGCCGGGGCGGTATAATAAAGAAAAACACCAACGATACTCACAAGTGGGAGGCAAAGCGCATGGCACGCAACATTCTGGTGGTCGAGGACGACCGCAATATCTCCGACCTGATCCGCATGTACCTGGAAAAAGAGGGGTTCGACGTCCGCATCGCCTACGACGGCGGCAAGGCCGTGGAGGAATTTGACCGGGAGGCCCCGGACATGGTGCTGCTGGACATCATGCTGCCGGTGATGGACGGCTGGGCCGTGTGCGCCCACATCCGGGAAAAGGCCAAGACCCCCATCATCATGCTCACCGCCAAAAGCGAGGTCAACGACCGGATTACCGGCCTGGAAATGGGGGCCGACGACTATCTGGTCAAGCCCTTCGAGATGAAGGAGCTGATGGCCCGCATCAACGCGGTGCTCCGCCGCAGCGAAATTCCCGACGACACCAAAAAGCGCCTGACCTTCGACAAGCTGGTCATCGACCTGGACAGCTATGAGCTGCTGGTGGACGGCAAGAAGATCGACACGCCCCCCAAGGAGCTGGAGCTTCTGTATCACCTGGCCTCCACCCCCAACCGGGTGTATACCCGCAACCAGCTGCTGGACGAGGTGTGGGGCTTCGACTATTTCGGCGACTCCCGCACCGTGGACGTGCACATCAAGCGCCTGCGGGAAAAGGTGGAGGGTGTGTCCGACCAGTGGGAGCTGAAAACCGTGTGGGGCGTGGGCTATAAGTTTGAAGTGAAATGAGCCAGGAAAAGATCACCCGGTTCCGCCGCCGGTTCGACAGTCTCTATTGGCAGCAGTTCCTGCTGACGGCGGGCATGGTGCTGCTGACGCTTTTGCTGCTGGGCGTGTCGTTTTACGCCCTGAGCTATAACGACACCGTGTCCGAGCGGCGCAGCGAAATGCGCCAGCACGCGGAGCTCATTGCCAACATGTCCGGGGACTATCTGGCCTCCGGCGGGCAGACCGCCAGCCCCAGCCTGCAGAATCTCATCGCCCTGGCCGCCGGGCTTACCAAGGCGGACTTTCTCCTGTGCAACGACCAGGGCTACGCCCTGCTGACCTCCGACCAGCGGCTGGGAGGCCAGGTGGTGTCCGTCCCCCAGGAGATTCAGGACGCCGTTTTCGGGGACAAGGGCTTTTACCAGGGCCGCAGCAGCATCGGCGGCGCATACGACATCCGGCAGTTCGTGGTGGCGGTGCCCGTCACCCAGGAGGACGGCGGCACCGTGGGCATGGTCCTGGCGGTGATGGACGCCCGGTCCCTGATGAGCATGTGGCGCTCCTTCATCGGCCTGTTCTTCATGACCTCGGCCATCATCCTGCTGATCTCCTTTGTGGCCAGCTCCCTGACCTCCATGCGCCAGATTCAGCCCATCCGGGAGATGGTCCAGGCCACCCGGTCCTATGCCGCCGGAAACTTCGACGTGCGCATGCAGGACACCGGCCGCAGCGACGAGATCGGCGAGCTGGCGGCGTCCTTCAACAACATGGCCGACTCCCTGGCGGAAACCGAGCGCCAGCGAAGCGAGTTCATTGCCAACATCTCCCACGAGCTGAAAACCCCCATGACCACCATCGCCGGATATACCGACGGCATCCTGGACGGCACCATTCCCCCGGAGAAGGAACGGAAATATCTCCAGATCATCTCCGACGAGAGCCGCCGCCTCAGCCGCCTGGTCCGCCGGATGCTGGATATCTCCCAGATTCAGTCCCAGCAGGACATGAAGAAGGAGGACTTCGACCTGTGCGAGAGTATGCGCCTGGCCCTGCTGTCCATGGAGCAGAAGATCACCGACCGGGGCCTGGACGTGGAGGCGGACATCCCGGAGGATTCCGTCATGGTCCAGGGGGTCAACGACCTGATCACCCAGGTGATCTATAACCTGCTGGAAAACGCCGCCAAGTTCGCCGCCCCCGGGTCCACCCTGTACCTGGGGCTGACGGAGACCGGCGGCGACAAGGCGGTGGTCACCGTGCGCAACACCGGCCACACCATTCCGGCGGAGGAGATTCCCCTGCTGTTCGAGCGCTTCCACAAATCCGACAAATCCCGCAGCGAGGACAAGGACGGCTACGGGCTGGGCCTGTACGTGGTGAAAACCATCCTGTCCCAGCATAAGGAGAAGATCACCGTCACCAGCGAAAACGGCGTCACCTCCTTCAGCTTCACCGTGCAGCTGGCCCACCCCATGCGCAATACATGAGAGGAACTTTTGCTATGACAGACGAAAACAAGGATATCTGCCCGGAAACTCCGGAAAATCCGGACCTGCCGGAGACCCCGGAAGCGGCCCCGGAGGAACCGAAGGAGGTAGTCTCCTGGTACATTCCCCAGGAGCCCCAGGGCCGGGAGGTGGTCAGCTACTATGTCCAGCGGGACCCCATGCCCCAGAACGTCTGGCAGCAGGCCGCCAAAAAGGAGAAGCGCCGCAGCCGTCTGTGGCTGTGGATCTCCCTGGCCGTGCTGGCGGTGACGGTGGCGGCTGTGGTGCTGGCGGCCATACTGGGCGGCAATAGCGGCAGCGGTCAGCATCGGCCCCTGCCCGACGGCGACGGCGACAACCCCAGCAGCATTGTGGACATTTTCGGCAGCAAGGCCACCACCATCCCCAAAATCCAGGGAGACCCCGGCGTCCGCCTGGCCTGCCGGGACCCCCAGGGCCAGCCCCTGACGGCCCAGGAGGTATATGCCAAGGTGAACCCCTCCGTGGTCACCGTGGTGTCCGAGCAGTCGGAGGGGGCCTCCATCGGCACCGGCGTCATCATGACCTCCGACGGGTATATCATCACCAACGCCCATGTGATCTCCGGCGGCAAGAGCTGCTGGGTGGCCCTGGACACCGGCGTCACCTATGAGGTGAACCTGGTGGGCTTTGACGAGGAGGAGGACCTGGCCGTGCTGAAGGCCGATCCCCAGAATCCCCTGCCCGCCGCCGAGTTCGGCAACTCCGACCTGGTGCAGGTGGGCGACACCGCCTATGCCATCGGCAACCCCCTGGGGGTGGAGCTGCGGGGCACCATGACCAACGGCATCATTTCCGCCGTCAACCGCGCCGTGGAGGTGGACGGCAAGACCATGACCCTGCTGCAGACCAGCGCCGCCCTGAACAACGGCAACTCCGGCGGCCCCCTGATCAACGAATACGGCCAGGTCATCGGCATCAACACCCTGAAAATGAGCACCACCGACAGCACCGAGGCCACGGTGGAGGGCCTGGGCTTCGCCCTGCCCATCAGCTCCGTCAGCTTCGTGGTCAACGACCTCATCGCCAACGGCCACTACCGGGGCGCCCCCTCCCTGGGCATCACCGTCACCACCGTGGAAAGGGACGGCGGCGGCACCCAGGTCCAGGTCATGGAGGTCAGCACCGGCTCCGGCGCGGCCGACGCGGGCATCCAGGCCGGGGACGTGATCCTGGCGGCAGACGGCCAGGCCGTGTCCGTTACCTCCGACCTGCTGACGGCCCGGCGCAGCCACATCATCGGCGACACCGTGACCCTGACCATCCTCCGGGACGGCCAGCAGTTCGACGTGGAGGTGACCCTCCGCTCCAACCGCAGCTTCGGCTGAGCATCCGGCCCCTTCACCCCGGCGGGAAAATCCCGCCGGGGTTTTGTTCTGCCGGTGGTGGCCTGTGCATATGCTGGAGAAAAAGCCACAGGAGGGATGGACATGCGTTACTGGGCGGCGGGGCTTTTGCTGACGGTGCTGCTGTTCGGCGGGGGATGGCTGAGCAGCGGAGCTGCGCCGGACGTGTCCCGCTCCGTCCCGGGGGCTGACCCGGGACGGAGCGGCGAAAATGCGGGACAACCCGCCGCCGATGCGGACACTTTGCTGCGGGTATGGGACGGGGAGCAGGTGGTGGAGATGACCATGGCGGAGTATCTGCCCGGGGTGGTCCGGGGGGAGATGCCCGCCGCCTTCCACCAGCAGGCCCTGGACGCCCAGGCCGTGGCGGAGCGGACCTTCATCTATTACCACATGGCCTCCGGCCGGAAGGCCGCCCACCCGGACGCCGACGTGTGCATGGATTACCGCTGCTGCAATGCCTACACCTCCGCCCAGGCGGCGGCGGAAAAGTGGGGGGACCACGCCGCCGAATACGAGGCCAAGGTCCAGCAGGCCGTACGGGACACCGACGGTCAGGTGATCCTCTACAACGGCCAGCCCATTTTAGCGGCCTTCCACTCCTCCTCCGCCGGGGTCACCGCCAACTCCGGGGACGTGTGGGTGTCCACCCTGCCGTATCTGCACAGCGTGGAAAGCCCCGAGGGGGAGGACACCGTGCCCAATTACTACAGCGTCAAGGAAATCCCGGCGGCGGAGTTTCAGCAGACCTTCCTGGCGGCCTATCCGGAGGCGTCCTTTGCCGGAGGGCCGGAAACCTGGATCACCGGCCGGGTGGAAAACGCCTCCGGCCGGGTGGAGAGCATCTGCATCGGCGGCGTCACGGTGGAGGGCACCCAGGTCCGGAGCCTGTTGGGCCTGCGGTCGGCGTGCTTCACGGCGGAGGCCGCGGCGGACAGGGTCACATTCCACGTCACCGGCTTCGGCCACGGGGTGGGCATGAGCCAGTACGGCGCCAACCGCCTGGCCCAGGACGGCAGGTCCTGGCAGGAAATCCTCCACTGGTACTACACCGGCGTCACCATCGCCCCCTACGGCGGATAGGACTTGACGAAAGGCGGAATTTATACTACAATTTTCTTCAGAAACATCACGGAAGGAGACTTGCTTCGTGACAAGAGACGAGCTTTGCCGGGCCGCCGCGGCCATGCTGGACCGGGCCTATATCCCCTATTCCCACTTTCCGGTGGGGGCGGCGCTGGAGTGCGCCGACGGCACGGTTTTCACCGGCTGCAACATTGAAAACGCCGCCTACGGCTGCACCATCTGCGCCGAGCGCACCGCCATCTTCAAGGCCGTCAGCGAGGGGCACCGGGACTTTGTGCGCATCGTCATCGCCGGGAAAAGTGAGGACTACTGCGTGCCCTGCGGCTCCTGCCGCCAGGTGATGATGGAATTCGCCCCGGAGATGGAGGTCATCTGCCTCAACGGTCAGGGGCAGGCCAGGAGCTTCCGCCTGCGGGAGCTGCTGCCCTACGGCTTCGACCAGAGCTGGCTGTGAGACATGTGCCGCCGGTCTGCATTTTTCGCGGACCGGCGGCGCTTTCTGCCCGCTCCTGTGGCCTTCCGGCATTTTTGGCGGTTTTCCTTGTTGACATAATGCTGTGGAAAACCCGGTGGAAAATGTGGAAAACCCTTGCGGCGCATGCTATCCCGCCGGTTGCCGGTTTGTTATGGCGGCCCCGCCGCCTGCAACTTTTTGCCCCGGAAAAACATTTTTTCCCCATCCCCGTCCGGCTCTTGCCAGACGGAAATTTTTGCGTTAAAATAGGATTTGTATATTGGAGAATTGGCGGCTTCGGCCGCCGGAGGAAGGATATGGCCAAGAAAAAAGCATACGACAACGACAGCATTTCCAGCCTGAAGGGAGCGGACCGGGTCCGGAAACGGCCCGGCGTCATTTTCGGCTCCGACGGGCTGGAGGGCTGCGAGCACGCGGTGTTCGAGATTCTCTCCAACGCCATTGACGAGGCCCGGGCGGGCTTCGGACGGGTGATCACCGTCACCCGGTTCCAGGACCGGTCCATCCAGGTGGAGGACCAGGGCCGGGGCTGTCCCGTGGACTGGAACGAAAAGGAGGGGCGGTACAACTGGGAGCTGGTGTTCTGCGAGATGTACGCCGGAGGCAAGTACGACCCCACCGGGGAAAACTATGAGTTCTCCCTGGGCCTGAACGGTCTGGGCTCCTGCGCCACCCAGTACGCCAGCCGCTATATGGACGTTACCGTCTGCCGGGACGGCAATGAGTATAAGCTCCACTTCCAGCGGGGCGAGATCGTGGGCCAGATGGAGGTCACTCCCCTGGCCCGGAAGAAAACCGGCACCACCATCCGCTGGCTGCCGGATCTGGAGGTGTTCACCGACATCGACATCCCCCTGGACTATTACCAGGACGTGATGAAGCGGCAGGCGGTGGTCAACGCCGGGGTGACCTTCCGGCTGCGGGATGAGGTGTCCCCCGGGAGGTTCGAGACCCAGGACTTCCTGTATGAAAACGGCATCCGGGACTATCTGGCCGAGCTGGCCGGGGACGACCCCATCACCCGGCCCGTGTGCTGGGAGGCGGAGCGCCAGGGCCGGGACCGGGCGGACAAGCCCGAGTACAAGGTGAAGCTGAACATCGCCTGGTGCTTTTCCAACCGGGTGCACCTGATGGAGCACTATCACAACTCCAGCTTCCTGGAGCACGGCGGCAGCCCCGACAAGGCCACCCGCCTGGCCTTTGTGGCGGCGCTGGACAAATATCTGCGGGAGAACAACAAATACACCAAGGGCGAAAGCAAGATCACCTTCCCCGACGTGCAGGAGTGCCTGCTGCTGGTGAGCAGCAACTTCTCCACCCAGACCAGCTATGAAAACCAGACCAAAAAGGCCATCACCAACAAGTTCATCCAGGACGCCATGTCCGAGTTCCTGCGCCAGCAGCTGCAGGTATTTTTCATCGAGAACCACGACGACGCCGAGCGCATGGCCGCCCAGGTGCTTATCAACAAGCGCAGCCGGGAGACGGCGGAGCGCACCCGCCTGGGCGCCAAGAAGAAGCTGTCGGAGAAGATCGACATCGCCAACCGGGTGCAGAAGTTTGTGGACTGCCGCACCAAGGAGGTGGACCGGCGGGAGATCTATATCGTGGAGGGCGACTCGGCTCTGGGCGCCTGCAAGCAGTCCCGGGACGCGGAGTTCCAGGGGCTGATGCCCGTCCGGGGCAAGATCCTCAACTGCCTGAAGGCCGACTATCCCCGGATCTTCAAAAGCGACGTGATCACGGACCTGATGAAGGTGCTGGGCTGCGGCGTGGAGGTTCAGGGCAAGGCCGCCAAGGAGCTGAGCCAGTTTGACCTGAACAACCTCCGGTGGAGCAAGGTGGTCATCTGCACCGATGGCGACGTGGACGGGTTCCAGATCCGGACCCTGATCCTGACCATGCTGTACCGGCTGTGCCCCACCCTGATCCGGGAGGGGTACGTCTACATTGCGGAGACGCCGCTGTTTGAGATCACCTATAAGGAAAAGAGCGCCGACAAGACCTGGTTTGCCTACTCCGAAAAGGAGAAGGCCGACATCGTCCGCCAGCTGGAGGGGAAGAAGTTCACCGTCCAGCGGTCCAAGGGACTGGGCGAAAACGACCCGGAGATGATGTGGCTGACCACCATGAATCCGGAGACCCGGCGGCTGGTGCGTGTGCTGCCCGATGAGGCGGAGGAGACCGCCCGGGTGTTCGACCTGCTGCTGGGGGACAACCTGGCCGGGCGGAAGGACTATATCGCCGAAAACGGCCACCTGTACCTGGATATGATCGACGTGAGCTGAATTTGCCAAATGACCGCTTGAACGAAAGGAATTTGCCCCATGGCAAAAAAGAAAACAGAACCGAAAACCGTCCACCGGCCGGCGGACCCCAATGTGATGGGCCTGCGGGGCACGGTGGTGGAGCAGCCCATCACCCGGACGCTGGACGAAAACTATATGCCCTACGCCATGAGCGTCATCGTCTCCCGGGCCATTCCGGAGATCGACGGCTTCAAGCCCTCCCACCGCAAGCTGCTGTATACCATGTATAAAATGGGCCTGCTTACAGGCAACCGCACCAAATCCGCCAACATCGTGGGCCAGACCATGCGCCTGAACCCCCACGGCGACCAGGCCATCTATGAGACCATGGTGCGCCTGGCCAAGGGCAACGAGTCCCTGCTGCACCCCTTTGTGGACAGCAAGGGCAACTTCGGCAAGGTGTACTCCCGGGATATGGCCTATGCCGCCAGCCGGTACACCGAGGCAAAGCTGGCCCCCATCTGCGCGGAGCTGTTCCGGGACCTGGACTGCGATGCCGTGGACTTTGTGGATAACTACGACAACTCCATGAAGGAGCCGTCCCTGCTGCCCACCACCTTCCCCAACGTGCTGGTGTCCGCCAACCAGGGCATCGCCGTGGGCATGGCGTCCCAGATCTGCGGCTTCAACCTGGGGGAGGTGTGCGACACCACCGTGGCCCTGCTGAAAAACCCGGACCACGACGTGGCCTCCACACTGCTGGCTCCGGATTTCCCCACCGGGGGGCAGATCATCTGCGACCCGGCGGAGCTGCGGGAGCTGTACCGCACCGGACGGGGCGGCGTGAAGGTCCGCTCCCGCTGGCGGTATGACAAGCAGGCAAACCTCATCGAAATTTACGAAATCCCCTATTCCACCTCCATCGAGGCCATTCTGGACAAGGTGGCGGAGCTCATTAAGGCCGGGAAGATCACCGAGATCAGCGACATGCGGGACGAGACGGACCTGTCCGGCCTGAAGCTGGCCATCGACTTGAAGCGCAGCGTGGACCCGGAGAAGCTGATGACCAAGCTCTTCCGGCTGACCCCTTTGCAGGACACCGTCAGCTGCAACTTCAACATCCTCATCGCCGGGATGCCCCGGGTCATGGGTGTGGGAGAGATTCTGAACGAGTGGACGGCCTGGCGCACGGAGTGCGTGCGGCGGCGGGTGTATTTCGTGCTCAGCCGCAAAAAGGACAAGCTGCACCTGCTGCTGGGCCTGAAGCGCATCCTGCTGGATATCGACAAGGCCATCGCCATCATCCGGGAAACCGAGGAGGAGGCCGAGGTGATCCCCAACCTGATGATCGGCTTCGGCATCGACCAGGTCCAGGCGGAATATGTGGCGGAGATCAAGCTGCGGAATATCAACAAGGAGTACATCCTCAAGCGGGTCCGGGAGACCGAGGACCTGCAAAAGGAGATCGCCGACCTGGAGGACACGTTGGCCAAGCCCGCCCGGATCCGGAAGATCATCGTGGACGAGCTGGAGCAGGTCCGGAAGAAATACGCCGTGCCCCGGCGCACGGAGATCGTATACGGCCACGAGGTGGAGGAATATGTGGAGGACAGCCAGCCCGAGGACTACCCGGTGACGGTGTTCCTGTCCCGGGAGGGGTACTTCAAGAAGATCACCCCCAAGTCCCTGCGCATGAGCGGGGAGCAGAAGTTCAAGGAGGGCGACAGCCTCCTCCAGCAGATGGAAACCTCCAACAACGCCGAGGTCATGTTCTTCACCGACAGGTGCCAGGTGTACAAGACCCGGGTGTCGGAGTTCGGCGACGGCAAGGCCAGCGCCCTGGGCGACTATCTGCCGGGCCGTCTGGCCATGGACGAGGGCGAGCGGGTCATCTTCATGGTGCTGCCCGGGGACTACAGCGGCTGTCTGCTGTTCTTCTATGAAAACGGCAAGGCCGCCCGGGTGGAGCTGTCCGCCTATGCCACGGTGTCCAACCGCCGGAAGCTCACCGGCGCCTATTCCGACAAGAGCCCCCTGGTGTGCATCCTGCCTCTGCCGGAGGACCGGGAGCTGGCCCTGGTATCCACGGAGCCCCGGGCCCTGCTGGTGCACACCTCCCTGCTGGCCCCCAAGACCACCCGGAACGTTCAGGGGGTGGCGGTGATGACCCTGAAGCCCAAGTATCATCTGGACCGGGTGGTCCCGGCGGAGGACAGCGGCATCGTGAATCTGCCCCGCTACCGCACCCGCACCATCCCCGCCGCCGGAGCCATCCTCAAGCCCGAGGACCGGGGCGAGGAACAATTGACCTTGTTATAAAGACCCGCTTTCCCCCACACATACGAAAAAGAGAGGTGCCTATTATGCCCGCTGCCAAGACTCTGAAGCGCTACGGACTGATCACCGTGGCCTGTGCCCTGTATGCCCTGGGCTTCAACTGGTTCTTCGTGCCCAATCACTTCACCGTGGGCGGCTTCACCGGCGTTGCCCAGATCATCAATCATTTCCTGCCCATGCTGCCGGTGGGTACCATCGCCCTGGTGCTGAACATCCCCCTGTTCATCCTGGGCTGGCAGAAGATCGGCCGGGATCTGCTGATCTCGTCCCTGTACGCCACCGCCGTCAGCTCCCTGATGATCGACGTGCTGTCCTCGATCCACACCTTCTCGCCCATGGACCCCATTCTGGCCTGTATCTACGGCGGCATCGTGACGGGCATCGGCTGCGGCCTGCTGCTGCACGAAAGCGCCACCACCGGCGGCACGGAGATGGCCGCCCGGCTGCTGAAGCTGAAGTTCCAGGGGCTGTCCATCGGCAGCCTCTGTCTGGGCCTGGACGTGGCCGTGACCATCGGGTACGCCCTGTGCTTCCGGGATATGACCCGGGCCATGTACGGCGTGGTGGCCCTGTATATCCTGTCCCTGCTGATCGACCGGGTGGTGTACGGTCCCAACGCCTCCAAGGTGGCCTATATCATCAGCGAGCAGTATGAGGCCATCACCCAGAAGCTGCTGCAGCTGGACCGGGGTGTCACCCTGCTGGCCGGTAAGGGGGCCTGGAGCGGCCAGGAAAAGCGGATCATCCTGTGCGCCTTCGGCCGGCGGCACTTCATCCCCATCAAGAAGCTGGTGCAGAGCATCGACCCGGACGCCTTCGTCATCGTGTGCGACGCCCATGAGGTGCTGGGCGAGGGCTTCGGCCAATATGACCCCACGGGCCTGTAACGGAGGCGCGGCCATGAAAAAAACCTTGCTGGCCGCCCTTCTGGCGGCGCTGATGCTGGTATGCACCGGGTGTGCCTCGTTTCTGGAGCGGGATTACAGCGTGGTCCAGCCCCACAGCTCCACCTATTACGAAAGCGAGGACCGGTCCGTCCTCCGGGCGGAGAGCTATCAGGACCTGGTGAACGACCTGATGCTGCTGCTGACCGGCGGCGCCCGGGAGGGCACCATCTGGCTCTATGCCGGGACGGAGCCTCTGGACGCCTCCGCCGCGGCGGAGCGGGCCTGCAAGGAGGTGCAGCAGGAGACACCCCTGGGAGCCTACGCCGTGAAGTACCTCACCTACACCATCGACGACAGCGCCCGGAACTACACCGCCATTCATCTGACCATCGGCTATCGCCGCACCCAGGAGCAGATCGCCTCCATGGTGTATACCACCAGCGTCTCCGCCCTGGGGGAGCTGCTGACCGCCGCCGCCCGCAGAGGAAGCGGTGAGCTGGTGGTGCAGGTGGGCTACTTTGACCACCAGGAGGAGGAGGTCCGCTCCATCGTGGACCAGGTCCAGGCCATGGAGGCCCCGGAGCAGAAGGAGCCCTGGACCGTAAATTTCTATCCCGAAGGCGGCGACGTGGGCATCATCGAAATTCTTTTGAAAAAAAGTTGAAAAAAGTGGAACGCAGGGGTTGACAAATCCGGGATTCGCGGGTATAATCAATCTTGCGTTTGCGGGCGTAGCTCATCTGGTAGAGCGCGACCTTGCCAAGGTCGAGGTAGCGAGTTCGAGCCTCGTCGCCCGCTCCAGAAAGCACCATCTGAGAAGATGGTGCTTTTTCTTTTTGCCATTCTTTCATGAACTCGCTGCCTCGACCCGCGCGAAGCGCGTTCCAATCACGAGGTGAGGCAGGGTTCCTGCGAATGGCCTCGCCATTCGCGGGATGCCGGGTAGCGAGTTCGAGCCTCGGTTTCTCGGCGCTCACCGTCGTGCCGGCCTACAAGCCCTCTCTGTCACCTTCGGTGACAGCTCTCCCAGAGGGAGAGCCAAGTGCGTCCGGCCCGCTGCCCTCAGCGGGCCGCAAAAAAGGCGGACAGAGTCGTCCGCCCTACGGTAGGACAACGGGGAATTGCCGATAAACGGCGGCGGGGCACACAGGCCCCGCCGCCGTTTTTATGCGCTTGTCACATCACCGCCGCCAGGGCGTTGGCCAGGGCCGCATAGTCCGCCAGGCTCAGCCGCTCCCCCCGGACGTTTTCCGGCAGGCCGCAGCCGGTGACGATGGCCGCCAGCTGGTCCTTGGGCAGGGGGAGCCCGGTTTGCAGACTGTTCACCAGGGTCTTGCGCCGCAGGGCGAACCCCGCCCGCACCGTCCGCCACAGCATGGCCTCGCTGCACACCTGCACCGGCGGCTCCCGCCGCGCCGGGCAGTGGATCACGGCGGAGGTCACCTTGGGGGCCGGCAGGAAGCAGGTGTTGGGCACCTCGAACACCAGCTCCGGCGCGGTGTAATACTGCATCAGCAGGGAGAAGGCCCCATAGTCCGCCGTCCCCGGGGCGGCGCAGATCCGCTGGGCCACCTCCTTCTGGATCAGCACCGTCACGGAGTCGAAGCACCGGCTCTCCACTACCCGGGTCAGCAGCGGCGTGGTGATGTTATAGGGCAGGTTGGCGCACAGGATAGGCCGCAGGCCCCCGAAGTGCTCCCCCACCAGGGCCGCCAGGTCCTGCTGCATCACGTCCCCCTGCACCAGGGTGAAATTTTCGCACCCGGCCATGGTCTCCTCCAGCACCGGCCACAGCCGCCGGTCCAGCTCCACGGACACCACCTTCCCGGCCCGCCGGGCCAGCTCCCGGGTCAGGGGGCCGATGCCCGGGCCGATCTCCAGCACCCCGGTGTGCTCGTCCGCGCCGCTGGCGGCGGCAATGTCCCGGGGCACCCATCCCTCAATGAGGAAGTTCTGACCCATGGCCTTGGAAAAATGAAAGCCGTGGCGCTGCAAAAGCGCCTGAATGTCATTGCGATTGCAAAGGTCCATATTGCTCTCCTATCTGACAACAAATCGTAATATTTGCCCGGATTATTCCGGATCGTTATCGTCCTCCGGGCCGGGCCGGTACTCCAGCAGGTCCCCGGGCTGGCAGTCCAGGGCCCGGCAGAGCTTGTTCAGGGTGTCCACCCGCACCGCCCGGGCCTTGCCGGTTTTCAGGATGGACAGGTTGGCCATGGTGATGCCCACCCGGTGGGACAGCTCGGTGAGGCTCATTTTCCGCCGGGCCAGCATCACGTCGATGTTGAATACGATCATGTCCCCACCTCCTTAAATGGTCAGGTCGTTGTCCTCCCGCAGGGCGGCGGCATCCGCCACCAGCCGGGACAGGACATACAGCACGATCCCCGCCGCCAGGCAGCAGAAGGTCACCAGCGGCGTGATCAGGAGGGTCAGAGGTGCACTGCCCGCGCCCAGATAGGCCACAATGAGCATTCCCGCCGGGAATATCACCGCGTCGGCAAAGGCCAGGCGGCTGATGGTGCGCAGGTCCCGGGCATTTTTCCCAGTGAAGGCCATACCCTTTACAGCAATGCTGCCGCAGACTCTCCACGCCGGGACCAGGGCCCAGAAGATCGGCACGGCAAACGCCCACGCCCAGACAAGACACGGCCAATAGGCCCAGGCAAACTCCGGCGCGGCCCGAACCGTGTCCGTCCCGTAAAACGGAAGAAACAGGAAGAAGAACACCGCCAGCAGCGCCCCCGCCGCCAGCAGGACGGCCCGCAGCAGGGCCGACATGGTTTTGGTTTTCATATGCGTCTCTCCTTTCGCTTGCTGAGGTCAGGATACCATAGTTTATCTCGTGTGTCAAGTATTATTTATTGAAACTCGAATAATAATTTCTGTTTGTATGAGTTTTGCAATTTCCTGTTGCATTTTGGCGGCGGCGGGTATATACTATCCACAGGAAACAACCGAATAGCTGTCTTCGGGGCGGGGCGAAATTCCCCACCGGCAGTGATAGTCTGCGAGCGGCCGCGGCCGCAGGAACCGGCGCAATTCCGGTACCGACAGTATAGTCTGGATGAGAGAAGGCGTGTACGGCATTGTCACAATGCTCTTTTTTGATGCGTGCACCTTGGAAGGCAAGTCTTTCCGGGTGTTTTACTTTTATCAAAAGGAGCGTTTTTTCTTATGACGCAAGCAAGCAAACGAACCCATCGCCTGGCGGTAGCCGCCATGCTCAGCGCCGTGGCCGCGGTGCTGCAATTCGTGGAGTTTTCCATTCCCCTGATCCCCAGCTTTGTGAAGCTGGACATCTCCGACCTGCCCGCCCTGCTGGGGACCTTCTCCCTGGGCCCGGTATACGGCGTGGTGATCCAGCTGGTGAAGAACCTGCTGCACCTGCCCTTCGGCTCCAGCGCCGGAGTGGGCGAACTCAGCAACTTCATTCTGGGGGCCGTGTTCGTGCTGTGCGCCGGCCTGGTGTACCGCAAGCACAAGAGCCGTAAGGGCGCCCTGATCGGGGCGATGCTGGGTGCGGTTCTGATGGCTGTGGTCAGCGTCCCCTCCAACTACTTCTTCGTGTATCCGGCATATGTCAAGGTGTACGGGATGCCCCTGGAGGCCATCATCGGGGCCTACCAGGCCATTCTGGGTACCATTGCGGAGGTCCCCTCCTCCAACGCTCTGCTCAACTGCCTGCTGGTGTTCAACGTGCCCTTCACCTTCTGCAAGGGCCTGCTGGACGTGGGCCTGTGCTTCCTGATCTACAAGCCCCTATCCCCCCTGCTGCATAAATAAACGAAAAACGATGGCTGTGCCCTCTCGGGCACAGCCATCGTTTTTTATCGTATCAGCAGTTCGATGACGTACAGCACCATAAAGTGGATGGGATAGATCAAGTAATACCCCCACTGGTACCACTTGCTCTTGCAGCCCCGCTGGCCGTTATACAGCAGCAGCAGCTCCAGGTACTTTCTGCGGCTGTGGGTGTGATAATACCCCTCGGCGATGAAAAAGCACATAATGGGCGCGGTGATCATGCCGAAGCAGAACAGAGGATCGTACCAGGGATTGGTGGTGGGAATGAAGAAAATCGTCACATGCTGGCAGATCAGGGCCACCACAGCCAGCAGCTTCAATGTGTTGGAGTTCAGTCCGGCCTTCCGGGTCACGGGGATACCATCTTTCCTCTTGGATATTTATGCGGGTATCTTAACACATGAACCTGGGTTTAAGTCAAGAGGAGAATGACAAAAAAATACAATCCGGTTACAATTTTGTAAAAATGCAAAAAAACCAGAGGGAGACAGCCGGTTTGGCTGTCTCCCCCTGCGAAAATGATCACAATACGCTGTCTTCCTAAGGGAAACTATTTCTCCTTGATGGCTTCCAGCAACTGGATGAAGAGACCCACCACGATCAACACAAAGGCAGTCACTATCCATCCGGCAGTACCCACCGACTGGAATATACCCCCCGCCACGATCATACCAAGGCCAAGTGCGCTTTTATTATTCACAGCAAACCCATCCCTTCATTGAGATCAGAAAAAACACCGACAAAAACTTCTTCACGCCGTCTCCCTCCCTGTTAATTTCTGTGCTTGTATTATACCTATTTTTGTGTAATTTGTCAAACAAGAAGTGCGTCTCATTATTAGAGACGCACTTCTTGCTGTATTATCGCTTTATTTCGTTTGCCTTCTGCGCGAAGCGGTTATCCACCAGCCGGTCGAAGTCCACCCACTGGTCCGGAGTCAGCTCCCCGGCCTGGGTCATGACCGTCTCCAGCCGCTCCAGAGCCTGCTGCTCCATCACCGGGGTGCGGTTCCAGGCGTCGATCTCCCGGTGCCGGGCGCACACCCGCTCCAGAACGTCCAGGTCCGTGTCCGGGAACTGGTCACAGATGGCCTCCGCCACCTGGCGGTCCGTGTGCTCCGCCACCCACTGCTGGGCCAGGGCCATGGCGTTGACGAAGCCCTGGACCGTCTCCGGATTCGCCTCCACATAGCTGCGGTTGGCAAAATACGCGGTATACGGGATCTCGCCGCTTTCCTGGCCGATGGAGCACAGGATATACCCCTTCCCCGCCTGCTCCACCTCGGTGGCGGTGGGCTCAAACAGGGTCACATAGTCCCCGTTGCCGCCGGTGAAGGCCCCGGCCATCATGTTGAACTGCACCGAGGTGTCCACCACCGCGTCCCGCTGGGGCTCGATGCCCCGCTGCCGCAGCACATATTCCAGGGTCATCTCCGGCACGCCGCCGGCCCGGCCCCCGATGATGGTCCGGCCCCGGACGTCCTCCCAGGAGAAGGGCCCCGGCTCCCGGCCCACCAGGAAGGAGCCGTCCCGCTTGGTCAGCTGGGCAAAGATCACGGGATGGTCCTCCTTGCCCTGGTTCATCACATAGATGGCGGCCTCCGGCCCCGCCAGGCCCATGTCCGCCTGGCCGGACACCACGGCGGTCATGACCTTGTCGGCGCCGCCGCCGTTGGTCAGCTCCACCTCCAGCCCCTCCTGGCGGAAGAAGCCCTGGCTCATGGCCACATACTGCGGCGCGTAGAACACCGAGTGGGTGACCTCGCTCAGGCGCACCCGGGTCAGCTGTTTTTCCCCGGCGCAGCCCGGCAGGACCAGCAGCGCCGCCAGACAAAGACACAGTACGATACAGATTTTTTTCATGCTTTGACCCCCCAATAATGCTGCAGCAGCTTCTCGGCCCCCAGCACCAGCCGGTACATCACCACCGCCGCGGCCGCCAGGATCACCACGCTGGCCATGACCAGGTCCATGTTGAACACCTGGGACCCGTAGACGATGAGATAGCCCAGGCCCGCCCGGGACACGAGAAATTCCCCCATGATCACCCCCACCCACGACAGGCCCACGTTGACCTTCAGGGTGTTGAACAGGGTGGGAAAGCTGGCGGGAAACACCAGCATCCACAGAATCTGACCTCTTGTGGCCCCCAGGGACCGCATCAGCCGCAGCTTTTCGCCGTCGGTCCCCAGGAAGCCCTGATACATGCTGAGGATGGTGACGATCAGGGAGATGGCCAGGGTCATCACGATGATGGACCCCATCCCCGCCCCCATCCAGACGATAAAGATCGGCCCCAGGGCCGTTTTCGGCAGGGCGTTCAGCACCACCAGATAGGGGCTGAGCACCCGGGCCACCCCCTCCCGCCACCACATACAGATGGCGATGGCGGTGCCCAGCAGGGTCCCGGCCAGGAAGCCCACCACGGTCTCCAGGCACGACACCCCCACGTGCCGCAGCAGCTCCCCGCCCCGGCACAGGCCCACCAGCGTCCCCCACATGCGGCTGGGGCTGCTGATGAGAAAGCCGTCGCTGAGCCCCACCGCCGTGGTCAGCTGCCACAGGCCCAGCAGGGCCGCCAGCAGTCCCGCCTGCCACAGCCGCACCCGGCGGCGGCTTCTCTGCCGCTGCCGCAGCCACTCCTGCCGCCGGGGGGATGGTTTATCCGTCATGCAGCTCCAGCTCCTTCCAGATGGCATTGAAAAACGTGTGAAATTCCGGGGTGTCCCGCCGCTCCATAGGCGGCAGGCCCCGCAGCGGTCCCATGTCGTGAACGGCCTTTATCCCGGCGGGCCGCCGGGTCAGCACCGCCACCCGGTCCGACATGCTGATGGCCTCGCTGATGTCGTGGGTCACCAGCAGGGCGGTTTTCCCCTCCTGCCGGATGATGCGGTAAATATCCGCCGAAACCGACAGCCGGGTCTGATAGTCCAGGGCGGAGAACGGCTCATCCAGCAGCAGGATCCGGGGATCCGCCGCCAGGGTGCGGATCAGGGCGCAGCGCTGGCGCATACCGCCGGACAGCTGCCCCGGCCGCTTATCCCGGAAGGCCCACAGGCCGTAGCGCTCCAGCAGGCTCCGGACCCGGGCCTGGTTTTCCGGCGTATTCTCCCCCCGGACGGCCAGAGCTAGGGTCACATTGTCCCAGATGCTCCGCCAGGGGAACAGCTGGTCCTGCTGGGGCATGAAGCCCACCTTGGGCGAGGGGCCCCGCAGGGTCTCGCCGTCCACGGTGACCTCCCCGCCGGTCAGGGTCTCCAGCCCCGCCAGGACGGACAGCAGCGTGGATTTGCCGCAGCCGGAGGGGCCCACGATGCTGCAGAACTCCCCCTCCTCCACGTCCAGGGACACGTCCCGCAGGGCCTCCACCTCCCCGTCCGGTGCCTGGTACACAAAGGCGGCGTGCAGGAGATGTATCATCATTTCCGTGTGTTCCTCCTCTGATACTGATTCCTGATTCAAAAATGGAATCAGGAGTCCCGTGCGCTGGGCGCACACTGTGACGTCTCATACTGATTCTTGATTAAAAAATTTAATCAAGAATCCCGTGCGCTGTGCGCACGCACAGCGTGTGAAAACACGCTGT